>JASJGP010000116.1:0-9013 GCA_033791485.1 Desulfobacterales bacterium
GCGGATGCGGAAAATGTGCAGATATCTGCCCTGAAGGCGCTGTGGTCCTGGAAGAGATAACCCGTGGAGCAGGCTTATCATGGATCGAACCGGGACTTTGCACAGGCTGCGGGAACTGTATCTCTGACTGCCCGACCGGTGCCATAAGTTTACCCGAGGCAGGGCAGAAGTATTTTGAAAAGGTGATAAATGCCTTCTTGGAATAGAAAAAAACCGATTTTAGCTTTTTTTTGTAACTGGGCACCGTATCGGTGTTACATGGATCTTTGCAGATCCGAATCTACTTTTCATCACTTGATTTATCCCGTTAGGGTGATGTGTTCAGGACGTGTTGATCCTGCAATGGTCCTTTTTGCCTTTGAGAAAGGTGCAGAAGGGGTGATGGTTTTAGGGTGCAAGGATAAGGAATGCCGATATGGTCCCGGGCCGGAACAATCCACAAAAATAGCGGAACCGATTAAGGCGCTCATACATATTTTAGGGCTGGAATCTGAACGGTTCAGATCTGTTAAATACTCCTTTAATGAGAAAAACAGGCTGCTGGAAGAAATCGATTCTTTTGCCAAAACAGTCTATAAACTGAAAAAATCGCCATTCGTGCCATAGTTTATTGAGGACATCTATTGAATCAGAAGAATATCCTATCCGAACTTATAGAGAAGTTTCAGATTTTCCATTGCGTTGAATGCGGAAAATGTACAGGAGCCTGCCCCCTGGCCCAGGTGGACAGGGATTTTTCTCCTCGCCTTGTGGCTAAATACGCCATTGAAGAAGGGCTTGACAGTGAATATGTCAAAGAGAAAGTCTGGACATGCCTTACATGCGGGCTTTGTAATGAACGGTGTCCCATTGGCATCTCTTTTACCGAATTCATTCGGGCGATACGTCCTCTCTTTATAACAGAAGGCTTCAAAGGTCATCTCAGTCACGGCGGGGCTCTGCAGGGGCTAATGCGCATGCAGACAGCACCGAAATTGATCCAGAACCGCCTCGATTGGGTTACACCGGAAATAAAAATTAGTTCCCAAGGAGAAATACTCTATTTTACCGGCTGTCTCACATATCTGGAGACCTTCTTCTCCGAAATGAATCTGGAACTGAAAAAGATTGCTTATGATACCGTAAAACTACTCAACTCTGTAGGTATTGAGCCTGTTGTTTTACCCGACGAACGGTGTTGCGGACATGATCTGATCTGGACTGGGGATGAGAAATCGTTTGATAAACTGCGCAACCTTAATATCGAATCCTTTAAGAAAGCCGGTGTTAAAACTATTGTAACATCCTGCGGGGAGTGCAGTTATACATTAAAAAATCTATACGGGCAACCAGACGAACAATTTTCCTTTGAGGTGATGCATATAAGCGAGTATTTGCAAAAGATCAGTTTTTCGGCAGGAAGAAAGCTAAGTGAAATTGCTACTTATCAGGATCCCTGTCGGCTGGGGCGTTTTATGGGGGTCTATGATGCTCCAAGGGAACTGATCGGGTCTGTCATGGAGCTTCGAGAGATGCCCCATTTTCGCGCCGGCGCCTGGTGTTGCGGTAATTCCGCCTGGCTGCACTGCGATCGTTACAGCAAACAGATGCAGGTTGAACGCCTTATGGAGGCTAAAGGAACGAAGAGCGATTTAATAGTTACCGCATGTCCTAAATGCCAGATACATTTAACCTGCGCCATGAATGATGTAAATCTTCTGCAGGATCTGAATATGAAGATCCAGGATATTTCTTCTATACTTGCAGAATCGATAGAAGGAAATGATAGCGAACCTTCACCTTAAATTGAATCGTTAAGATGAATGTAAGAAAATTTGAAATTCAAATATCATATCAATGTCAGTTGATTGTTGTCCGTTGTAAGGATACATAAAAAGGCGCTTATGGACACGCAACTGACCACTGACTATCACAACAAATAAGGAGGTTAGTCAATGACCGTTGCACAGGCTGCTTTAAGTATCCCTGAAGAAGAGATACGAACAGGTGTTTATATTTGCCAGTGTGGTTTGAACATTGCCGGTGCTTTGGATTGTAAGGCCGTAGCCGAGTGGGCAAAGGGTCTTGAAGGGGTTACCGTCTCTCGGGACTATTCTTATATGTGTTCCGACCCTGGCCAGCAGTTGGTTAAACAGGACATAAGAGAGTATGGTTTAAACCGTATTGTGGTTGCGTCCTGTTCTCCAAGGCTTCACGAGCCCACCTTCAGGCAGATGTGCTCTGAAGCCGGACTAAATCCATATCTTTTTGAGATGGCCAATATACGTGAACAATGTTCCTGGGTTCATCCTCATCAGAGAGTAGATGCCACGAAAAAGGCCAAGGATCTTGTGAAGATGGCTGTTTCCCGTGCGAGGTTGCTTAAGTCCCTTGAGGAACAGGAAGTTCCGGTAACCAAAAAAAGTCTCGTTATCGGTGGTGGTGTTGCAGGAATTCAGGCTGCCCTGGACCTTGCAGACAATGGTTTTAAGGTCTATATGGTTGAAAAAAAGCCATCTGTCGGCGGAGTCATGGCTCAACTCGATAAGACCTATCCAACCATGGACTGCTCCATCTGAATTCTCGGTCCTAAGATGACGGATGTCGGTCGACATCCAAACATTGAGATGATAACCCTTAGCGAAATAAAAGATATCAAAGGGTATGTGGGCAATTTTAATGTAACTGTTACTAAAAAGGCTCGTTACGTAAACGAAAAGGAATGTACTGCCTGCGGAGATTGTGCAACAGTCTGTCCGGTACTTGTACCTGATGAGTTTGAAATGGGTCTTGCTTCTCGCAGGGCTATCTTCATCCCTTTCCCCCAGGCTGTTCCATCAGCTTATGTACTGAATCCTAACGATTGCCTGGGACAGGATCCCCTGATCTGCGGTAAGTGCAAAGAAGCCTGCGAAAAAGGGTGCATAGATTACGATGCGCAGGATGAAGAGCTTTCCTTTAAAGTGGGCACCATTGTTGTGGCTACAGGAATGGTGCCATATGACCCGACACCTTTAGATGAATACGGATATACGCGCTTTCCCAACATGTTAACCACGATGGAGTTCGAACGCCTGATTAACGCAGGGGGGCCGACAAAGGGCGAAGTGGTTCGTCTGAGCGATCTTAAAGTCCCTAAGTCGGTAGCCTTTATTCAATGTGTAGGGTCAAGGTCTCCTGGAAACAAAGAAGCAAATCCTTATTGCAGCAACATCTGCTGCATGAACACCATAAAGGATACTCTTATGCTCAAAGAGCATTATCCTGATATGGAGGTGAAAGTTTTTTATATCGACATCAGGGCTTTCGGCAAGGGTTTTGAAGACCTTTTTCAGCGCTCCAAGGGCAAGGGAGTAAAGTATATCAGGGGGCTTCCCGGAGATGTGCAGGAAGATCCTCAATCACAAGGTTTGATTCTTTTCGCAGAAAACACTTCCACAAATTTACTGGAAAAGCATCGTGTTGATATGGTGGTTCTTTCCCAGGGGCTTGTTCCACCAAAAGATATGAACAAGATCCAAGAAATGCTTGCCCTCCAAAAGACCTCGGATGGTTTTTATCTTGAAGCCCACCCGAAGCTTCAACCTGTGGATTCCGCTTCAGCCGGAATATTTTTCGCAGGTACGGCTGAATCCCCGAAGGATATAAAAGATGCGGTTACTCAGGCTTCCGCTGCTGCAGCGAGGGCTGCTCGCATAATGTCTCCTGGAAAGATTACCGTCGAGGCCATTACAAGTCGAGTGGATGAGGATAAATGCACGTCATGCGGAATTTGTGCCAGGGTTTGTCCTTATAATGCAATTACTGTTGACAAAAAGAACAAAAGACCTGCTGTAGTGATAGAGGCGGCATGCGCAGGATGCGGCACCTGTGCGGCTGAATGCCCCTTTGATGCAATTGAAATGAACCATTTTACTGATAGTCAGATTCTTTCCCAAGTCGATGCAATTTTAGACAAAGAACCACTTGAAAAAGTGGTCTGTTTTGCCTGCAACTGGTGTTCGTATGCAGGGGCCGATTCTGCAGGAATAGCCCGTCTTAATTATCCGCCAAACATACGCCTTATCCGAACAATGTGTTCCGGCAGGGTAGACGAGAAGTTTATCTGGAAAGCCTTTGAGGCAGGAGCTCCGGTTGTCCTGCTCTCGGGTTGTCATTTTGGCGACTGCCATTATATTGATGCAAATCACTGGACCAAAAAAAGAGTTGAAAAGGTCTGGAAAAAAATGGAAAAGTGGGGCTTAAGGAAAGAGCGGCTTCAACTCGAATGGATCAGTGCGGCTGAAGCAGTTCGTTTTTCTCAGGTAATGACAAAGATGGATGAGCTTCGGAAGACGGTGACAAAAAAAGAGATTACAAAAACAAAAAAAATAATCGCTGATAACCTTAAGAAGAAGAAAAAGAAAAAAAGATAAATAAAATTATGAAAGAGCGCTTATTAAAAGACTCCTTTCTTGGGATAAAATTAGTCCCCTTGAGCAGAGGGGAAGCGCTCTGCTTTATCAGTACTTATGACAGACCATTTCTCCTCAGCAAAGTAGCCGGTATATTCACCATTCACGATTGCCACATCCTGGAAGCAGATATCAAAATTAGGGATGGAGTCGCAACAGACCTTTATAAAATTCGCTTCCCCCGTAAATACGAGCCTCCTCTGCTGGAAAGCATGCTTTTTGCTTCACTTCAAAAAGTATTAAAAGGTGAAACAAATATAGAAAAAGAAATTTTTCTGTGGGAAAAAAAGCGCGAAGTAATACAAGATCAAATTGTCCCCAGGTTTGAAATTATCGGCGAAAGCCAGTCCGCCCTGATCATAAACACATCAAACAAGAAGGGACTTCTCCATAAAATTTCATGGGCGCTGTCCCTTGCCGGGATGAACATCGAAAGAGCGATTATTTCCGCCACCGAGGACATGAAGGCGGAAAATGTCTTTTGGATCAATCAGCGTTACGGAGAGAAAATCACCCCTGAGTACCGGGAAAAAGTACTCGACCTTTTGAAGATTGTTGTCAATGCGGGGAAGGACCCGGTAGAGCAGATATTCAGAAAAGAAATCAACATGATCTATCGGCAGCAATTAAGAAGGCGCGGGAGCGGATTCCACACAGCTCAGCTTTATGCTGACACCCACCTCAGGCTGATCAAGGGGCTTTTTGACCGCATTAAGCTTGAACTCGATATCTCCAATGAACCTGTCCTCATTGGTGTATATGGAGGCATCGGCAGCGGAGCTATAGGATTTACCAGCGATATTGACTGCATCTTTCTTTTTAATGGTGAAAAGAAAGAAGAGTATGATAAACTGAAAAGAATCTTGAAAAGCGAATTTGAGCGAATATGTGGCCTGGAGGTTGATGAATCTTTTCTTTCGTATCATATCAATTACTTCTACCTGGGAAACTATGATGGGGAAAGTATAATCTCCTTTGATGACTTTTTTGATTACATTAATTATATCGACGATTTGCGCAACCAGACAGAAAACAGGTTGTTTGAACCGCAGTTTTTTCATTATCCGTGGGCGTTCTCCATCCGTTTTATTGGAAACCAGGATGTAAAGGAGCAATTTGAAAGCCGGATTAAAAAACTGCCCAGGAAAAGAAACAAAAACTACACAAGTATCAAGGCATATATATTGGAAGAAAAAGGAAGTGAAATTAAAAAAGATTATATATCTTATCTGAAGGGCAAGTATTTTCCAGCAGAGCTGGAATTTTTTAATACTGAAGGTCTCAGGCAAATATATCTCAAAAGGTCTTTTGCGGAATTTATAGAATCGATTGCTCCTTACGAAAGTGTAAAATATATTTTCCGGAGAGGAGTTTTCCCCCTGCTCCACATACTTCAAAACAACGGACAACGAACAGATATAGGTTTGTTGGGGAATGAATACAGGCATATTCTCCCTGCAATAGATTTTATGCTCAAGGCATTTAACGTACGAAAAACTCTGTTCATTATGGGCAGGTGGGATCTTAGCTATTTTCTCTACATAATGGATTTTAAAAATGAGGATAAATTTTGCGAAAGCTATTTAAAGTACCAAAAAGAGATTATCAACTTTGTCCAAAAATTGATAAAGTAAACCCGTATGGCTTATAAATTTATTTAAAGGGGGAAATGACACCTGACCTTGTGTGCGTGACCGATGTTTCGAAGCTCAGGGGCTGAAGAAGGGTCGCTGCATATGGACGGTCTTCCTTTGGCTTCATATACCGGACAGCGCGGAGCAAAACGGCAGCCAGTCTGAGGACGCTCAAAATCAAACACGCCCCAGGTCTCCTTCTTATTATCCGTGGAGATTTTGGTTGCTTCCTGGCTCTTTTTTTCAACAAGTGAGGACCAGAGTATGCTCGTATAAGGATGGCGCGGCTCGTTTGCAATGCGGCCCGACATACCCATCTCGACAATCTGCCCAAGGTACATTACGGCAACTTTATGACTGATTAGCTCGACAATTCGTAAATCGTGTGAAATAAAAAGGTACGACAACCCAAGATTCTTTTGAAGATCTTTTAGCAGGTTTACTACCTGGGCCTGTATAGACACATCCAGAGCGCTAGTCGGCTCATCCGCAACGAGAAACCGTGCACCTACTGCCAAAGCGCGAGCAATTCCCACCCTGCGCTTTTCCCCACCTGATAGTTCCCCGGGGAAGTTGGTAAGCTCACTTTTGCTTAAATTCACATTTTCAAGCAGCTCGTCGATTTCCCTGCTAATTTCCGAGTTACTCATTTCGCGATGAACGGTAAGGGCTTCCTTTAGTATAGACTTAACGCGCATTTTCGGGTTGAGTGCTGCATCCAGATCCTGAAATATCATCTGGATTTGTCTTCTGAAAGGAAGGAATTCCCGGGGTGAAAGCTGGGTAATATCTTTTTTATTAAAAATTATTTTGCCGGAGGTGACAGGCGTTAGCTTGAGCAAGGTTCTGCCTATGGTAGTTTTTCCGCAACCGGTTTCGCCGACCAGTCCCATGGTTTCTTTTTCTTTAATATAGAAACTGACATCGTCAACAGCCGGAATAATCCGTTTCGATCCTTGAAATGGAGAAAAAATACCACCTGGCTGAGTGTAGTATTTTTTCAGGTTTTTAACTTCTAATATTGTTTCGGCCATATCTGTCTTTTTTTAATTTGTTGTTTTTTAATGGCAAAAAAATAAAACCAACCACGAAAACACGAAATAGGGAAAGCACGAAATTATAATTTTTAGAATATTTTAGTATTTTGAAAGGCCTCATTCAAGCCTATTTTTAATATGCTAAATTAATACTAATTTTTATCTTTTTCGTGTTTTCGTACTTTCGTGTTTTCGTGATAACGATCTTTTTCTTTTCCGCCTTGTCCTAACTTATTCCTTTGTATCAGTTTTTTTGTCTTCCCGATAAAACCAGTATTAATCCAGAGTCAGGAGCCAGAATATAGCCAGCACCTAATTTTGTGTTCGGAAGAAATATCCTCTAAATCCGGCTCTGTGTGTTTACACATCTCCCCGATTTTATCCGTAACCATGCTACAACGGTCACAGAATCTGCATCCTGCAGGTATGTTAATTGTATCAAGAACGTCCCCTTCAATTGCCTGAAGATAGCCTTTTTTTCGAATGTGCTCTTCGCTGGGAATAGATGCGAGGAGTGCGGCTGTGTATGGATGTTTATTCCTGTAATCGGGAGAGAGGACATCCCTGGCCGGGCCATGTTCCAGAACAACTCCACCGTACATAACTGCGACTTTGTCGGATAGCTCCCTTATGACATTAATATCGTGGCTGATGAGCATGGTAGTGGCTTTTATAGTTGATTTTAGCTCAGCGAGAAGGTCTACAATTTTTGACTGGATTGTAGCATCGAGACCGGTTGTCGGTTCGTCGGCAATTAAAAATTCAGGCTCAGAAGAAAGAGCCATTGCAATCATGGCTCTCTGGCACATTCCTCCGGACAGGCCATATGGATTATTGTTATATCTTAGACCGGGAGAGTCTATTTTAACCCGTTCAAGCCAGTATAATGCCCGTTCTTTTGCTTCACTACGATTTTTTATGCCTGTATTAAGCACGATAGACTCAGTTATCTGTTTGCCAATTGTGATAAATGGGTTCATTGAAATTTTGGGATTCTGAAAAATCATGGAAATTTCCCTGCCGCGTATTTGATGCATTATGCGATCTATCTTTTTCTGCCATCCACGGTTGTCCTTATAAACCTCCATTATCTTTCCGGAACTCATGTTGACCCTGACATAATCTTTAATGTCCGGAAACAGATTCTTATGAACACTTTCTGTGTTAAATTCTATTTTACCGGTAATAATACCAGGCTCATCGCTGACCAGGCCCATAATCGACATTGCAGTTATGCTTTTCCCGCTGCCACTTTCACCAACGATACCAAGCATTTCACCTTTTTCAATCTCAAGACTAATGCCATCTACTGAGCGGATAAAAGCCTGCTTACTCCTGGAGTAGAAGTATGTACGGAGATCTTTGATTGACAAAACAGGTTCTTTGCTCATTTATTCTGCTTTCTCTCCAATATATTATTGAGCCCGTCACCCAGCAGATGAAATCCCATAATTGTAAAAAGTATTGCAAGTGCAGGTGCTGTTGACGGCCAAAACTTACCCTGCATGAAATAGTTAGCTCCAGCCTGAACCATATTCCCCCAGGAAGGTGTGGGTTCCTGAACACCAAACCCAAGGTAACTGAGGCTGGTTTCCATGAGTATGGCTTCAGCCATTCCGAGTGTTGCCTGTATGATCAAAACGGAGCGGCAGTTATGCCACAATATATGCTTAAAAATAATAACTCTGTTTTTCAAACCAAGAGCGGTAGCAGCCTCAATGAAAAACTTGCCCTTGAGGAATTGAATTTTTCCTTTTATGAGTGAGGCAACAACAGGAACATTTGTAATACCAACGATGACCATAATGTAATAGATATCGGGCTTAAAAGCGGCAACCATGAGCAATATAAGAATCAATCGGGGAAAAGAGTTTAGCAGGTTGCTAATATATGTAATCGATGTATCAAA
>JASJGP010000117.1:0-7617 GCA_033791485.1 Desulfobacterales bacterium
CCTGAAGTTTTAAAACCTTACTTAGGGATGTAAATACCTCTTTTTAGCATGAATAGGCGAATTAAACTGCCTGTTCACCGCCACTTAATATAAAAAACCACATGACAAGAGACTTCCAAAAATCAATTAATTTTATCTTACTATGTTATCAAACTGTATGAAACAACATCATCTATGGAATCATTGCTATTTTGCTGCGGTGTTAGTAATTATTTTCGCCTGCTGCCTGTCATCGTGCTCAAAAAAAGATGATATTGCATTAATTCTAAGCTTAGTTGAAAAAGCTGAAGTCCTGGCAGAAGAGCATGATACTGGCAAGCTCATGGAGCTTACTTCAAAAAAATTTACAGCCCAGGATGGAAAATTAAAGCGCCAGGAGGTTAGAAAATTCCTCTGGCTGACTTTTAGAAGATATGGCAAGTTCGATTTGCTGTTTCCTGAACCGACTGTTGAGATTTCTGACAAGGAACAATCTGCCACAGTGGTAGTGTACTTTCTTATCGTTAAAAAAGAACAGCCTCTTCCTGATTTGGAAAAGCTATACAAGGACCCGGAGCGCTGGCTTGAAGAAGTGGGTGAGCTTGCAGACCTGCATAGGCTCAATTTACAGTTTTTGAAGAAGGGCGATAAATGGCAGGTAACTTACGCAAAAATCGAGCCTTATCGAGGTTTTGGTTTCGGTAATTGACCTTTACTTGACGTTTTCGTTCGAAGCAAAAGTATTTGAAGCAAATTGCCTGCCGCCGATCGCCGGAAAATTCCAAATCAGTGCCAGAGTCAAAAGTGGAATAAACGCTACGCCGAAGAGGGTCTGTTCGATGGAATAAAGATCCGCCAGTTTTCCAACCAGCGGTGACATCATCCCTCCCAGGCCGTAGGCGAACCCCATCATCAGACTGGCCACCATCGAGCGACCTTTGGGGGCCAGGGACTGAGCCATCACCACCCCCAGCGGCATGGTCGCCAGGTTAAAGAACCCAGCCAGGGCCGCCCCCGGATATATCCAGTTGCCGGGTAAATAAAGGAGCAGCAAAAGCGCCGGCATCATCAGGGTATGAGTTACCAGAAAAATCGGTTTGAAACCGATCCGGTCTGAAAGATGCCCGGAGATGATCCCGCTGATAGTGCCGGCCAGGGTAAAGAGCGAGAACATTAAGCCTGCGGACACCAGAGAGTACCCTTTGGAGACATACAAAATCGGCATGAAGGTCAAAAACGACTGACCGACAATAGCCCGCAAGACCATCACCAACCAGATCAGAAAAATAGGCTTTATGGCCGGGCCCAGTGTTTCCCTTAGTGTTCCGAAAAACCCTTTGTATTTAAACCCTTCGCTGACCGGCTGAGGGACAATTATGAAAAGGTATGCTGCAACGGCCAGACCGATGACCATAGTCAAAGGAACCGCTTCGAGTCCGAAGGAGGTTGCATACCAGGTGATGAAAAGGGGACCCACGGCAAACGACAGGGTTCCGCCGGTGTTGAAAATTGACATGGACAATCCGGCATTACGGCCGGCATAAACAGGGACCATCCCGGTCAACGAAGGGTGATACATCGCCGAGCCGATTGAGCCGACGGCAACGCAGAGGAGCAATAACGTATACGTGGGGGTAATGCCCGAAAGCGGAATAAACACTACTGCCATCAGGACTCCCCCGAGAATAAACCACCGGGTCTGATAGCGATCGGCCAGATATCCCACCGACGGCTGTATGATAAAAGCCAATAGCCGGCTCATACCGGCAATAATTCCCACCTGGGTTAGAGATAGATTCAGTTTGTCGACAAACAGCGGAGACAGCGGGCTGATGAACGAATTGTAGAAATCGCCAATAAAATGGACCAGGGTAAGGGCAAAAATCACCTTGATGTTGGCTTTAATAATTTTATCGGATGTCAATATGTTGTCCCTTGCACGCTAATCAATCAACGGCCGGAGGATCCGGTCCGTTTGGCAAAAAGCGGGACTATAACGAAGCACGGTATTCCGGTCAAGCGTTATATTGATTTATTTCTTGCCGGCATGAAGTGCATTTTTTGATCGTTAAAAAACAGCCTCTTCCTGATTTGGAACTATATAAGGACCCTGAGTGCTGGCTTGAAGAAGTTGGTGAGCTGACAGACCTGTACAAGCTCAATTTACAGTTTCTGAAAAAAGGCGATAAACGGTTGGTAACTTCCGCAAAAATCAAGCCTTATCGGGGCTTAGTAGATGATTTTTACTTATTGCGGTGGGGCCGTTCTTTCTCGTATCATCTGTGATTATTTGTTACTTTTCTCAAACTGAAGCAGATACTGGATAAAATAGGCTGCATTTTTTGCAGTGAAATGGATACCTGCCCGGGCTGCAAATCCGCGGTCTGCTGTAAGAACCGGTCCCCCTGCAATTATCTTTGTTTTTGACGGAAGGTTTCTGCTTATCATTAAAATATCTTCCTCTGAATCAAACTGGAGTACGGTTAATCCTAATAAATCAGGTTGATGATTTTTACATGAGGTTATAATTTTTTCGGGTGTCAGAAGCAGTCCGAGTTCAATGGTTTCAAGACCAGCTGTTTCAGAAAACATCCGAATAACTTCGAGTCCATGGCCCAGGCCGTCGTCAAGGGTTGCTGTAAGCATTAAGGGAGGCTTATCCCAAAGACCGGAAACACCTGTGATTACTTTCCATTTATGTAAATCTCCGGCTGCTTTTTCAAGTCCTGACCTGGAGGGTAAACCTGTTGATTGCCATTTTTTTGACAGTTCATCCAGTTTTTCCCATAACTGTTTTTTGTGATTAGAAATATAACTCACCCCTTTTATTTCTACCAAACTCCCGGAATAACGGTATTGCAAAATTTGCATTGATTGTCCCTAAGATTGTATATGGGTATATAATAGCCCTGGCGTTCAATCAGCAGCTTTTTGCAGTTGTGGCAATAAGTGTTGTTCCCATCATGGCCAGGCACGTTACCGAGATAGACATAGCGGATTCCTGTCTGCATGGCTAATTCCCGGAACCTGGTAAGGGTTGAAACAGGTGTTGGTGGCAAACGGTCAAGCTTATACCTGGGAAAAAAGCGTAGAAAGTGCAAAGGATGATCCGGTCCGAGATATTCAAGTATCCATTCACACATCTTTTTAACCATATCAGGGTCATCAGTATATCCGGGAACTACGAGGTTTGTTATTTCAAAATGAACTTTTTGCTCATGGAGAGTTTTAAAAGTATTTAATACAGGTTGAAGTCGTCCCCCGTTTAATTTCCTGTAGATGGCGTCACTGAACGATTTAAGGTTAACATTTGCGCCATCTAAAACTTTGCAAAATTCCAAGAGTGGTTTTTTGTTGATATAACCGTTTGATATCAACAGGTTGTATAAACCCTTTGCTTTTGCAAGACGAGAAGTGTCGATCATATATTCAAAAAATGTAGTAGGTTCTGAATAGGTGTAAGCGATCGATTCAGAACCTGACTGTATAGCAGCTTTGACAACATCCTTGGGGAAAAGCTCGTGATGGCGGACTTCAGTGGGTTTAACCTGGGATATTTCCCAGTTTTGACAGTTCAGGCAACGAAAATTACAGCCGGTTGTTGCCAGGGAAAAGGCCTTTGACCGGGGTTTAAAATGGAAGAGAGGCTTTTTTTCTATGGGGTCAACATGTAAAGCGCATGGATTGCCATAAGTCAGGCTGTAAAGAATGCCGTTTATATTTGCCCTGGAACGACAGACGCTACGGTCGCCGGGAGACAGGATGCATCGATTCGGGCAAATACCACATACTACCTTGCCGCCTTTCAGTTTTTTATAGAAATAACCCTCATGGGCCCATTTCCAAGGCGTTGAAGGTGCATCACCTTTAAATACCTTGCCCCTGATATCATCAGGTCCTGATATTTCGTATTTTTTCCCTTTTAAAAGGGTAAACGCATTGCAAGGAAAGGCAGTGGAAATAAGTGCCGTACTGTAAAAAATAAAATTTCGTCTGTTAATTTTTTTCATGACTTATTCCCAGCCAGATCAAGCTGATTAACTTCAGAGCAATCAAGGCTGCCGCAGTCCTAAAGATACCTAAAAACGGCAGTAAGACCACGCTGGTGAGTAGTGTACCAAAAGCGGCACCAATCAAATCAGCAGAAAAAGACTTTGACGCTGCTGAATTGTCTCCTCCCCTTAAATAAAGAGCTACAGGAAATTGAAAACCGCAGGCAAGAGAAACAAGAAGGCCGAAAAAAAGAAAAAAGACCACGGGCAGGTGATAGGCCCAGAACTTCAGCGCAAAAATAAACCCTGCCATTAAAAGAATAAGGATTCCGTCGGTTAAAATCAGGTGCTTTTTTTCGATCTTTTTAAGCCTGTTTGCCAACCAGGCACCGGGCAGCAGCCCTGTAAGGAAAACAGTTATAATCAAGCCGATCTGGAGATAAATATAACCGAAAAAAATCTGAAAAGCAAAGATAACTAAAATTTCACTCCCCATATTAAGACATCCGGTTGAAAAAAGCACGAACTCTTCCCTTGTAATGCGAATTAGATAGATCAGGGTGATTATACTCAAGACAGCAATAAATGGATTGGGAGAAGTTGAAAATTTGGCAAACCACTGGGAAAACATAAGGCGCATCAGGTATGGAGAATGGTCGAAGTTTTTTGGAGTGCTTTTGTCTATCAATTCCTTTAATCGTTGAATTCTCTCTAAAGTGACATTTCCATAATAATAGCCTCTGATGTAGCTGGTAGAAATATTTTTTGCAGCGAGGCGGGCCGGGATATCGGTGGAAACAGGATTGTTGCTGCAAAGAAAATAGATTTTTTGACCGGGCAGCATCAGAATATGATCAAAATAGGCAGCAACGGTATTATACAGGGAGGAAAGCTTTTGCCGCTGCGGTTCTGCCAGATAATTATCAAATCCTTGTACGGAAAAGCTTAGTATTCCATTGTCAGATAGATGATCCTTTACAATTTCATAGAACCTGTCTGTAAAAAACCTGTTTATTTGAAAGGTTGTTGGTTCAGGTAGATTAATGATTACAGCATCATATACTTTTTGTGAGGCAGAAAGATAGGCGCGGCCGTCCTGGTTTATGACGTTGAGGCCCGGGATTTTCCGGATCATGTTGAACCTAAAGAGCACGTTTGAAACATCCGGATTTAATTCAACAAAATCAACAGATTCCGGCTGATGTTTTTCTACCTGGGCCATCATTCCGCTTTCGGCGGAGATAATCAGTATATTTTTGGGATTATCGATTTGGGACAAAGGATAGTGAATCGCCTCTTCAGCCACGGTCAGGTTTTGACTGCTAAATGACGGAGAGCCGTCTTCGAATAAAGTAAATTGCTCCCGGTCCTGGTGAACTGAGATACGACCATATCGGGATTCGTTGTAATAGGCCAGTTTCCCTTCGGACGGGGCAAGGGAAGGGGTTTCAAGATATATGCCGGCTGAAAGGATAAAAATTGACAGCATTGTAAAAAGTATAGCGCCCGGATGATACCGGCGTTTAAAATGAAATAAGAAGTAAGCTGCTAAAAGCAGCGGCAGGTTTGCAAGCAAAATAGCCTGCATGGGAGTGACCAGAAAAACAAGGACAAAGGAAAATAGGGCGCCCCCTGTGATGTCTCCTAAATTGTCCGTTATATAGATCTTAGCACCGCTATAAGCAGGGATTTCCTTTCTTATGGTAAACAAGGCGTATGGCAAAACAAAACCGATTAGCAGGCAATAAGGCGCAATGGTTAAGAAAGTAAATGCAAATGTAGGATAAAACCCCACTGAACTTCCATGAATAAAGAAGACTTCTCGAAGTATACGTATTCCAAGTATTTGCAATACAGGCAGGCAGACCAGACAAAAAGAAAGCCAGCCCAGATGATTTACAGCAACATGCCGGGAGTTCCTGGAAACAGTGTGAGCCAGTAGTGTTCCGATTCCGCCAATGACCAGCCAGTTAAATAGAACGAGGGCAATAATAAATTCATTTCCATTAAACAGGGCTAAAAATTCACGAATGGTGAGAAGTTGGGTTACAACGGACGAGATGCCCGTGGCGATAACTACCCTGTTTATGGCGAGTTCATTTTTTCTCATCAAAATGTGAAGTTATTTTTTAGTGAGCCCGAAGTATTGAACCTGGTAGGTCAAAACTTCAAGTTTGGTGTTTTTCCAGGAATCTACAGAAAGACCGGCTTTTGCGCAAAGGTGGGAAAGAAAATTTTCAGGCTGCGGCAACTGTTTCCATACCTGAGGTAAAAAGGTGGCACCTGCACGGCCTTTGCGGATTATTACACCGTCAACATTAACTCGCAGTTTTGAAAGTAAATCAGAATAATCAGTATATTCAAGCGGTTGTGGCTTTGTAAGTATGCTTATTTCGATATCTACATGCTCAAACTCATCAGCCGTTAATGGAGGAAAACGCGGATCTCTAAATGCAGCATTAAGCGCATTACGTGTGATTCCCGCACGGATCGATTCGTTCGAGGTTAAGCTTCCGATACAGCCGCGCAACCGGCCGCCGATTTTAAGGGTGACAAATGTGCCGCGGCGTTCCTTATAGCATTCGTCCGTCAGGGCATCTGATAACTGCATGACTTTATCAGATGCCATCTTTTTGCCAAGATTTTCCATAATTGTCTTGCGAGCCAGTTTGACTAGAATTTCTCCCTGTTTTTGATTCAAAGATGTTTTTGAAAAATATGCAATGGCAGCATATCCCACCACTTTTGAACGGTCCCCTGCGGTATCGCCGCTGTTTGAATAATTAAAAAGGACAGGCTGCCATTCCTGGCGGCGTGCAATTTCCATTAATATTAGAATCGGTATTTTGCCGCAGGCGCAATTTTCTCTTTTTTTGAGTTTTTCAGAATTATAATTTAAAATAATGTCGATTGTCTCTTTATCCTTTGTTACGGCCTTGGAATATGAGAGAAAGTGGGATAAATCCGAACTGACTACGAGTAGTGTATCTGAATCGAGCAAAGGTTCGATTTCATCCGCTATAGCATTGATTTCAGATGGACGGCCCATTACAATGGGAACCAGATCAAATTCTTTAAGGTAATACTGTAAGAAAGGAAGTATAACTTCCAGAGAATGTTCAACTTCATCAAATTTCTGGATATATTGAAACAAATTTGAATTTTTGAGCAATATTTTCGTATCTTCATGGAGCCTGATAAAACCGAGGGGAGTCTGGTAGCCCTTTACATTGCTGATCGCACAGTTTCTGAAACCAACTCGATGATCGGGTCCAAGGAGGATGATCTTGTTAAATTGCTTTTCCGATAGTACAAAAGAGGCGTGGGCTGCAGTAAAGCCTGAGTAAATATACCCCGCATGTGGCAGGATTATGGCTTTAAGCTCCTTATTGGGAGGAATTTTAACGGCGGTTTGTTTTGCCTTTTGTGTCAGATTTTCAATTGTTTGTTTAAGTTCAGACTGTGTGGCGGGATAAAATTTACCGGCCCAGACAGGCATGCGGATATTATCAGCAGGAAACGACTCGAAAGCGAAGAGAGATACAAGGGAAAATGTAAAAAAAATGATAAGAAAAGATTTGAGATAATACATCACAGGATAGCCGTAAGTTGGATCAACCTGAAATAAGAGCTCGTGATGGTTTTT
>JASJGP010000118.1:0-3351 GCA_033791485.1 Desulfobacterales bacterium
GTTTTGCCCGTTTCCAGGGAACTATAGAGTATTCGATGGTATGGCCGCTTGTCTCGAAGATAGTCTCAGCCAGTTTGATTAAAACTCCAGGCTTTTCTTGGGACGTACAGTTGTAAGGACACCAAGAATCACTAACGATAATGATCGTATCAGCCATTGAATTAAAGGGGAAAAATAATATGAATAAAAATGTAGATAATAACTTCAATGTCTCACCTTCTGGTCAGCTAACGTCAAATTATTCATTGGTGTATTATACGAACGTACGTTCGGACGATTGTCATCATGGTAAATATATTTCCACTAAAATGGCTAGAAGTAATCAGTCTGAGCTGTGGTCATAATCTTATTCAGTTACATATAACGGTCCTAAAAGATCGAGTTGTGTCATATAGAGACGCATATCAAATTCCAGCTGATGGTATTCAGGTTCTATATGATTGCAGAGTTTGAAAAACGCCTTGTTGTGATCCTTTTCTTTGAGATGGGCTAGTTCATGGACGACAATCATGTGGAGAAGGGGTTCTGGTGCGTTTCTGAAAGTAGAGGCGATGCGAATCTCATGTTGAGCTTTCAGCTTGCGGCCCTGTACCCGTGCTATAATTTTATGCACACCAAGGGCCTGGTGTTGCATCTTGATTTTTGAGTCGAAAAGTATCTTACTTAAGGGCTGTGATTGCTGCATGGAACTATTTTTTATTGCCATCACATACTCGTAAAGAGCTTTGTCTGTACGAATCTCATGTTGAGTTGGATATTTTTTGAGAAGGAGTGTTTGTAATTTATTCCCTGCTATCAAGCACTGGACCTGATCTGTAAGGTGGTCAGAATATCCCTGTAAATATTTCAATTCCTGCACTGCATCACCTGCTTGATTTTCGAAAATAGAGGATTAGATCCAATGGTATAGCTTCTACTTCCCGTTTCTCTATCCTGCTCAGCGTAAAGTCAATTGAGCATGTTCTCAATTAGTATAGGTCATGGGAAAAAGCAAAACCAGATAATCATCAAAAAAGGCACCTTTGGGAAAGTGTCCCTTCTTGGTTTTCCGCTACCACAATTTATATTTGAACGATGAGATGGGTAGGCTCAAAAAGGACCTGACCTTAATCCCTGCCCCTGTTTGGAAACAATAACTCGTTCTTATTTATACAGCCTATTTGACTGCACCCCGATCAATTGAGTATTGGGGTAATACAGAATTAATCGTGTCTTCTTATCTTCTTTTTGGTCGAAAATCCTCATGGAGTTGAAGTCGCACGATCATTTATCGTATTTATATATTTTATATATAAAGGTATTCACTATTCCATTTTTTTTCTTAAATGGTAAAACCATTACCAGAAAAATCACTCATAGGTTTATTTAAAAGGAGACGTAATGGTTAAAGAAAAGGTTGTACTTGCATATTCAGGAGGTCTTGACACCTCAGTTATTTTAAAGTGGCTGCTGGAAGAGGGGTATGAGGTGTTTGCCTATATGGCCAACATCGGCCAGGTGGAAGATTTTGAAGCTGCAGAACAAAAGGCGCTTAAAATTGGGGCCAGTCAGGTATTTATCGAAGACTTGAGAAAAGAATTTGTCACCGATTATATCTTTCCCGTATACAAAGCCAATACCATATATGAAGGCCGGTATCTTTTGGGTACTGCTATTGCCAGGCCGTTGATTTCTAAAAGACAAATTGAAATTGCCGAAGAAGTTGGTGCCCAGTATGTTTCTCACGGTGCCACGGGAAAAGGAAACGACCAGGTCCGGTTTGAGCTTGCCTATTATGCTCTGAACCCAAAAATCAAAGTCATTGCTCCCTGGAAGCATAAAGGGTTTTTAAACGCATTCAAGGGTCGGACCGATCTTCTGGAATATGCCGAAAAACACGGCATCGAAACTAAGCAAAGCGCTTCCAAACCCTATAGCGAAGATGACAATCTTTTGCACATTTCCCATGAAGCCGGCATTCTGGAAGATCCCGGCCATGAAGCAGAAGAAAATATTTACTCCCATACCGTTGCACCTGAGAATGCTCCTGACACTCCTACAAAGATCAAGCTTGAATTCAAGGACGGTGTGCCTGTCAAGGTGACTAATCTTGATGACAATACCGTTAAAACAGATCCCCTGGAATTGTTCGAATACCTGAATCAGGTGGGAAGAGAAAACGGTATCGGACGTCTTGATATGGTGGAAAACCGCTTTGTTGGTATAAAATCAAGGGGGATTTATGAAACACCAGGTGGTACCATTCTCCATCAAGCTCACATGGACATTGAGGGCATCGCCATGGACAGGGAGGTAATGAGACTTCGGGACATGCTGGCTGCCAAATTTGCCGAACTGGTTTACAACGGTTTTTGGTTCAGCCCTGAAATGGATTTCCTTATGGTGGCCATTGATAAGAGCCAGGAACTCATTGACGGTGAAGTCACTCTGAAGCTTTACAAAGGTGTCGCCTATCCTGTGGCCCGCACAAGCCCCTCTTCTCTGTATAATCAAGACCTGTCCTCTATGGATATTGAGGGAGGATACAATCAAGAAGATGCGGAAGGATTTATCAAAATAAATGCAATCCGTCTGATGGCCCACCGAAATATCGTGTATAAGAACAAGTAACAACAATCATGCTGTTATTAAAAGGGGAGAGCTGAAAAGCTCTCCCCTTTTTTTTGCCCACTGGCTTTTGTTAGCAAGCTTTTATCTGCGTACAATTGGTTCCACAAATCTTAATACCGAATTCCAGTTATAACGTATTCAACCACCTTAGCTGCACATCGCACAGTCTGTCTTACAAAAATCCACAAAATCATCAATGATGGCCAAGTCTTTTTAATTTTTAAAGAGATTATTCTGAATTGGTTAGACACTGCGGATACATCTACCAGCCGTCACCTAATAACTGTTATGAAAAACATAACTGCACTTTTGTTTCCTTAAGGAAAGTTAGCAGCTTGACAATTTTCGCAAAACCACATTAATATGTAAGCTTATTTCTTCTTCGAAACTTTAGCCAAGAGATGTTTTATGAGTCAAACGGTTCTTGACGCATTGGATTATGAGATCATTCACTTGCTCACTGAAGATGGACGCATGTCAACGGGAGAGATGGCGAAAAAGCTCGATGTTTCAGCGCCGACGATTCGGAAGCGAGTTAAAATTCTCGAGGAAAACGGCCTTTTTAAGGTATCAGGCGTTGTTGATCCGAGCCGACACCAGGATATGATAACTGCTTTGGTCGCCATGAATATCCAGTCAAAAGGACAGATGGATAAAATCATAACCGATATATCCCAGCTTCCAAATGTCGCATGGGTAGGGGTGGTCGCTGGGCGTTACGATATCATTGCAGAGGTTTTT
>JASJGP010000119.1:0-9402 GCA_033791485.1 Desulfobacterales bacterium
GTAAAACCTGTGATTACTCAAACCTATAAACTTTCGGAGACTCCTGAAAAGTTGTGATATTATATTGGCAATTGAAGTTTTAACTTACTTTTCAATTATGTCAAATCAAGTATAGGTCAGGGCATTTAAAGATATCTGCTACCCAGTAAGATATTCTATAGTCCTTCATTTACTTACTTTTTCCTTCTTCGCCTACGGCTACGCAGGACAGGCCCTTATGCCTTTGTGTCTTCTGCCTTATATCTTACAGCCCCTTTGAGGGGTAAACCAATGCCACGTCCTTCGGACATGGATTTTTTCTTTAAGTGCTTTGTTCTTCATCCATACGTTTGATTTCCCGCCTTAGTATTTTACCCACAGCACTTTTGGGTAACTCATTGATAAATACAATGCTCCGTGGGGCCTTGTATGGAGCAAGGTTTTTCCTGCAATAGGCAATCACTTCTTCTTCAGACAGCTTTTCTCCAGGCATGAGAACGATATAGGCCTTGACGGTTTCTCCTCGATAGGAATCTGAAACTCCAATGGCGCATGCTTCAAGGATCTTGGGATGTCCCATCAAAACTTCATCAATCTCCTGGGGGTAGATGTTAAAGCCGCCGGCAATAATCATATCAGATTTTCGATCCACAATGGTCAGATAGCCCTCTTCATCCATAAAACCGATATCCCCGAGATAGAACCAGCCATCTTTTAAAGCAGCAGCTGTCTCTTGAGGCTTTTTGTAATACCCTTTCATGACCTGGGGGCCTCGGATGCAGATCTCTCCCTCTTTTCCAGGTTCAAGCTCGGTGGTCCCGGTTTCAAAATCGACAATCTTAATATCGGTGTTTGGCAAAGGAACCCCTACTGTACCAATCTTCACTTTTCCTTTCCAGGGAGTACATGTGGCAAACGCCGTATTTTCAGTTGCGCCATAAACATCATTGATGATAGCGCCATGAAGCTCGCGCAGTTGGTTAAGTGTATCTTCTGCCAGGGGCGCAGCCCCTCCAAAATACCCTTTAACAAATGAAAGATCCATATCCCTGAAAGGCTTGTGGTTTAAAAGACCGACAAAAATTGTGGGAACTCCGGGCAAAAAAGTGGGTTTGAATTTCCTGAGCATGTCGGTAATCACCACCGGATCAGGACGGGGTACCAGCACAACAGCCCAGGCATTCAAGATGGGCAGGTTTTGACTGACTGAATACCCTGCTGAATGAAAAACAGGATACACACCCAGTAATCGTTCATGGTCACCGAAGCTCAGTTCAGGGAACCAGGCGCTGAACTGCTGTACTACCGAGGACAGGTTGGCATGGGTCAATTGAGCGCCCTTGCTGACACCCGTGGTTCCGCCGGTGTAAATAAGGGCTGCCGTGTCTTCCCAGGATGCCTTGTTTTCCACAGGAGTATCCGGGTATTTTTTTATCAAATCCATAAAGCTGAAGGTGCTTTCATGGGGTGTGTCCTTGCGAAACATCTGTTTCTTTACAAAGGGAAACAACTGTTTTGTGGGAAAGGGGAAAAAATCATTAATATGACAGGTTATGATAGTTTGAATCCTTGTGTTTTTCTGGATCTTTATCACACGGGGAAACAAAAGATCCAGGGTGACCAGAACCGTTGCATCTGAATCATTGAGCTGGTATTCCAGTTCCCGTTCGGTATAGAGAGGATTATTCATTGCAGTAACCCCTCCGATACGATGGGTCGCTAAGTTGGCGATAATAACCTGCGGCATATTGGGCAGCAGCATCCCTACCTTGTCTCCGGGTGCAACACCCAGATCAATCAGCGCATTTGCAAAACGGTTCACCAGGCGGTTCAGCTCAAGATAGGAGATTGTCTTTCCCATGTAAATGACTGCCGGGTTCTGTGGAAACTCTAAAGCTGTTCGGTCCAGGATCTGGGGCATTGTCAGCTTTTCAATGGATACTTCTTTTGGTGTACCCTGCGGATAACTGTTGTGCCACACTCTTTCAAATTCCATAATATCCCCCTTATAATATTATTCGACGATAAGGATATATTGCATAAAGTAAATTATTCTTGACTTATGAAAAAGCACTTATTAAGTATTATCCATCAAGTGTTGGAAACATATACTTGATATGCATTTTTGTCAAACCTTTTTTATCATCATTAACTCTATATTGTCAGGAGGGATAATATGGCTTTGAATCTGAAATCGATCGGGGAAAAGGTCGGTCCTTTTACCAAGGAATATGCATACAAGGATGCTATCCTTTATGCCCTTGGTGTGGGCGCCGGTTTTTCCGATCTTCAATATTGCTATGAAAAAGATCTCAAGGTAATTCCAAGTTTTTCCATTGCATCAATTTTTGAAACCCTGGCAGAATTTGCCATCAAAGCAGAGGTAAACCTGGCAGGAATTCTCCACGGTGAGCAGGACATTATCTTTCACAATCCCATTCCGTCTGAAGGCACGCTCACGACAAACGGCCGGATTACAAATATTTATGATAAAGGCAAGGATAAAGGCGCCCTTGTTATCGGGGAAAGTGAAACACTAAACGCAAATGGGAAAAAACTGTTTACCAGCATAGTTTCTCTTTTTTGCCGTCTTGATGGTGGATTTGACGGTGAAAATTCTCCAACAACCAATTTTGCGTTTCCCAAAAGAAAGCCTGATTTTATCGTCAAAGAAACACCCCTGGTCGAACAGCCGCTTATTTACAGACTTTCAGGGGATATTTTTCCCCTCCATGCGGATCCTCAGTTTGCAAAAGCATCCGGTTTTGAGAAACCGATTATGCATGGCCTGTGTACACACGGGTTTGCATGCAGGGCACTTATAAGCCGGTTGATTCCCAATGAACCAGAAAAAACAAGACGCATGGCATGCCGTTTTTCCAGCACCTTATACCCGGGTGTACCCGTTGAGACGCTTATCTGGAAAACGAAGGAAGGTAAAGCTTTGTGGAAAGTGGTAAACGCTGAAACCGATGAAGTCGTCATCGACAACGGAATTTTTGAATACGGTGATATTCCAAAGGATGAAATACGTTTTGATGACCGCGTGGCTATTATAACAGGTGCAGGTGCAGGTCTTGGCCGGGCCTATGCACTCGAACTTGCAAACCGCGGAGCAAAGGTTGTTGTAAATGATTATGGCGGCTCCCCGGACGGTACAGGCGATGGTTCTTCCTCACCTGCACAGCTTGTTGTCGATCAGATAAAAAAAGCAGGAGGAGAAGCGGTTGCCAATTATGATAATGTGGCATCCATAGAAGGTGGCGAAAATATCGTAAAGACAGCCCTGGACACATTCGGCACTGTTGATATTCTTATCAATAACGCAGGGATTCTCAGGGATAAGAGTTTTGTTAAAATGGAACCTGAGTACTGGCATTCTGTCCTTGGTGTCCATCTTGCCGGTGCATACAATGTCACCCGTCCTGCTTTCAAAATAATGAAAGAGAAAGGATACGGCAGGATAGTAATGACCACTTCTGCAGCCGGACTGTATGGGAATTTTGGTCAGACCAACTATTCTTCGGCCAAACTTGCTATAGTAGGATTAATGAATTCCCTGAAACTGGAAGGAGAAAAGTACAATATAAAGGTGAATACAATAGCACCTCTTGCCGCTTCACGCCTGACTGAGGGCGTCATGCCTCCTGAAATATTTGAAAAGAGCAAGCCTGAATTTGTCACACCGATGACCCTCTATCTTTGTTCTGAGCGATGCCCAGTTACAGGCAATATTTATAATGCGGGCTTGGGATTTTTCAATCGGGCCGCAATTTTCACCGGCCCCGGCGCCGTGGTGGGGGAAAAAGATAACCTCCCTGATGCGGATGCAGTTTCAGCTAAAATAAAACAGATATCCAACCTTAAAAATGCCAGGGAGTATTTCAAACTCAACGACCAGGTGATGGATCTTCTTACCTCCCTGGAGTCACCACCGGAAGACACACTTAAAGACGATGACGAGGATACTGGTTTGAAATTCGGATCTCCGACAGCAGTTTTTGAAGCAATGCCGGATATGTTCAAGCCTGATGCAGCAGCAGGAATAGACGTAGTATTCCAGTATATCATTACAGGAGAAGAAAACAAAGACTGGTATTGCGCTGTTAAGGACAGTGAGTGCACCATCAAATCTGCCTTACATGATAAACCCACATGTACCCTGAAGATGGACTCACAAGATTTTGTTGCCATGATGAACGGAAAAATGACGCCGATGCAGGCCTATTCATCGGGTAAGCTTGTCTTTGAAGGTGATATTATGAAATCACAGCTTATTGAAAAACTGTTCAGGCTGTAAATAAAAGAGGAGAATATTAAAATGATTGGCATTACTTCTTATGGAGCATATATCCCGCGGTTGAGACTGGACCGGTCATCCATCTATCAGAGCATAGGCTGGTTCGCTCCTGCCTTGATAGCAGTTGCACAGGGAGAAAGATCCATGTGCAACTGGGATGAAGATTCAGTTACAATGGCAGTGGCCGCTTCCCGGGATTGCCTTTTAGGTAAGGACAAAAGCACAGTTGAAGGCGTTTACATGGCATCCACCACCATGCCCTTTGCAGACAGGCAGAATTCAGGAATTGTTTCAACAGCCCTTAATTTGAGTGAAGACATTATTACTTCGGACTTTACCGCATCTCAAAAGATAGGCAGCACAGCGCTTATTTCTGCACTTGAGTCTGTAAAGAGCAAAGACAGAAATAATATCCTTGTTACTGCCGCAGATAAAAGAGAAACAAAAAGCGCCTATTTCTATGAAATGTGGTTTGGAGACGGCGCGGCTTCCGTCCTGGTGGGAGACACGGATGTTATAGCTGAATATAAAGGCTCCTATTGCGTCTCATGTGATTTTGTTGACCATTACCGGGGAAGCAATAATGAATATGATTATGTATGGGAAGAACGCTGGCAGAGGGATGAAGGATACGCCAAGATCATCCCAAAGGCAGTAAACGGTCTAATGGAAAAACTGAACATTACAATGGATGATGTTGACAAGCTGGTATATCCCTGTTTTTTCAAACGAGATCACGGCATCATAGCAAAAAAGCTTGGAGCCACACCTGAAAAAGTGGTGGACAACCTGCATGAAGTCTGTGGAGAAACAGGTGTTGCCCATTGTATCCTCATGTTCATATCCGCCCTTGAACAGGCCAGGCCCGGTGACGGCATTATTATGGCAGGCTTTGGCCAGGGATGTAATGCCCTTTACTTTAAAGTCACGGAAAACATAAAAAAACTTGGCAAACGCCAGGGGTTTAAAGGAACCCTTGAAAACAAACTGACTACCGATAATTATCTTCGCTTCCTCAAATTCCGGGATCTGCTTAAAACGGAAATGGGGATCCGGGCGGAAGCCCCCACCCAGACCGCCATGACTACACTCTGGCGCAAACGCAAGATGCTTTTAGGGCTGGTGGGTGGAAAATGCCGTGAATGCGGCACGGCCCAGTATCCTAAAATGGACATATGTGTAAATCCCGACTGCGGTGCCATAAGAAGTCAGGATGATTATGAATTCGCCGATGTTGCTTCAAAAATAAAGACCTTTACATCAGATCTTTTGGCCGTATCAGTAGATCCTCCCCATAAATACGGCATGATTCAGTTTGAACAGGGGGGACGCATGATGGCGGATTTTACAGATTGCGTTGCAGAGGACCTGAAAGTGGGACTGCCCATGGAGATGACATTCAGGATAAGGACACAGGATAAGGAGCGGGGATTTGTAAATTATTTCTGGAAGGCAACACCGGTTCCCGGCGCGGCGGAACAGATGGACAGAATATCCTTTCACAACAGGGTTGCCATTATAACTGGAGCCGGGGGCGGCCTGGGAAGGGTTTATGCCCTGGAACTTGCCAAAGGTGGCGCAAAGGTTGTTGTTAACGATCTTGGCGGAGCCCCCGACGGTTCAGGAAAAGGATCTTCCTCGCCGGCACAGGCTGTTGTTGATGAAATCACAGAAGCCGGTGGAGAAGCAGTTGCAAACTACGATAATGTAGCGACAGCTCAAGGGGGCGAAGATATTGTCAAAACGGCCATTGATGCATTTGGTCGGGTTGATATCCTGATAAACAACGCCGGTATATTAAGGGATAAAAGCTTTATCAAACAGGATGCCGAAACCTGGAATCCTGTTTTGGATGTGCATCTTAACGGTGCCTTTAATGTAACCCGGCCGGCTTTCAAGGTTATGAAGGAACAAGGGTTCGGCAGAATCGTAATGACCACATCTGCTGCGGGTCTTTATGGCAATTTTGGACAGACAAATTATTCAACTGCCAAGCTTGGGATCGTTGGGATGATGAACACCCTCAAAGCCGAAGGGGCCAAATATGATATCAAGGTGAACACCATCGCCCCCATTGCTGCATCAAGGCTGACCCGGGAGGTCATGCCGCCTGAAATTTTCGAAAAGAGTAAACCTGAATTTGTGTCACCCATGGTTCTGTACCTGTGCAGTGCTGAATGTAAAGAGACCGGACAAATCTTTAATGCAGGCTTAGGCTTTTTTAATCGAGCAGCCATTCTCACAAGCAATGGTCTTCCGATTGGAGATCCGGAAAATCCCCCTTCTCCTGAGATGATCCATGAAAATTTTGACAAAATCAACAACATGGAAAATGCAAAAGAGATGACAGACGCTACCAGTGCCGTTCTTGCCCTTATAGATCCTCCGTCTGACAGCCAAGAGACAACGGATCAAGATGCAGGGACCGACGGAGTCATGGATCCTGAAACCATTTTCAAAAAGATGCCTGACGGGTTTAAAGCAGATGCGGCAAAAGGTGTGGATGTGGTCTTTCAATTTAGTGTCAAAGGTCCAAAAGGGGGTGACTGGATAGTTGCAGTAAAGGACGGCAATTGTGACATCAAACCGGGAAATGCAAAAAACCCGAACTGCACCTTAACAATCAGTGATGATAATTTTGTAAAACTCTTCACAGGAGCTATGACTTCTATGCAGGCATTTTCATCGGGAAAACTTTCCCTTGACGGTGATATCATGAAGTCCCAGCTTATTGAAAAAGTGTTCAACCTGAATATATAGGAGGTTATCCATGGCAACAGGAATTAAAGATAAAATCGCTATTATTGGTATGGGATGTACCAAATTCGGTGAACGCTGGGATGTGGGGGCGGAAGAACTCATGGTGGAAGCTTTTGAGGAATGCATTGATGACGCCGGATTGGAGAAAAAGGATATAGAGGCTGCCTGGTTTGGAACATGCTTAGAGGAAGTCAATGTGGGGAAGACTGCCATGCCCCTTTCTATAGCTCTCAGGCTGCCTATGATCCCGGTGACAAGGGTTGAAAACTACTGTGCCACAGGAACCGAAGCTTTCCGCGGGGCCTGTTATGCGGTTGCTTCCGGTGCATATGACATCTGTCTTGCCCTTGGTGTTGAAAAACTGAAAGATGCCGGTTACGGCGGGCTTCCCAACCCGGGCTCAGGTGCCGGAAGCCTTACCTGGCAATGGTGGCCGAACCTTTCGGCTCCAGGCTCCTTTGCGCAGCTTGCCAGTGCCTATACCGCAAAATATAACGTATCTGACCAGGATCTGAAAAGGGCCATGGCTCATATTTCAGCCAAAAGCCATGATAACGGCCTGCTCAACCCCAAGGCACATCTTCAAAAGAAAATAACGGAAGAACAAGTGATGGCAGCACCGATTATTGCCCATCCCCTGGGCCTTTATGACTGCTGCGGTGTCAGTGATGGAGCCGCATGCGCCATTGTCACGACCCCTGAAATTGCAAAAAAACTGGGGAAAAAGGACTTTATCACTGTCAAGGCCCTGCAGATTGCCCTTTCAAGCGGTCAGGAGGTGGGTTACAACGAATGGGATGGAGATCACTTCATGACCACTACCAAATGTAGCATCAAGGCTTATGAAGAGGCCGACATAAAGGATCCCAGGGAAGAGATCAGCATGATGGAAGTTCATGATTGTTTTTCAATCACGGAACTGGTCACCATGGAAGACCTCCATATCTCTGAAAGAGGAAATGCCATAAAAGATATCATGGACGGCTTTTATGATCTTGACGGTGCTCTTCCCTGCCAGGTTGACGGAGGGCTGAAATGCTTTGGCCACCCCATCGGCGCATCAGGGATCAGGATGCTCTACGAGATGTATCTGCAATTCCATGGACGGGCCGGCAAGCGCCAGCTTGAAAACCCGGAATACGGTCTGACTCACAATCTCGGAGGGTTCCCCTTCCAGAATATTTGCAGTATTTCAATCATCGGCAGATATGATGCATAGGAGGATGGACAATGTTTGAGTTGAACAGATCGCAAAAAGAAATTCAAAAAGCAGCCAGAGATTTTGCCAGGGGCGAGTTTGATAAAAATTTATCCCTTGAACTTGAAGAAAAACGCGAATATCCGGAAAAAATATGGGAAAAAGCTGCTGACCTGGGCTTTATCGGGATACAGTTTCCTGAACAATATTCAGGTGGCGGTCTTGGTGTTTTCGAAGCAGGCCTTATTGCAGAAACGTTCTGTTGTGTTGATTCCACCATAGGAATGGCGTTGACCTTTTCCGGACTAGGTTCTGAAGCGATTTTTCGTTTTGCAAACCCCGTTTTAAAGGAAATAATTCTTCCGGGAATCTGCGAAGGGAACATGCTTTCAGGCATTGCGTTTTCAGAAACAGATCACGGAATCGATTTGTCATCCATCAATACCCGTGCTGTTTTTACCGGTGATAATATTGTTATAAACGGAAAAAAAACCCATGTTGCAAATCGGGGAACCAAAGGGGTTTATCTGGTGCTTTGCAAAACAGGGCTTAAGGAGGATACGCCTGAAAAAAGTCTGAGCATGGTTCTTGTTGAGGGAAACAAAAAAGGCATTACCATTACAGATTCAGGCAAAAAACTCGGCGCAAACATGATGAGAAGTGCCGGTCTTAAATTTGAAAACGTCACAGTACCGGCTACCAATCTTGTGGGAAGGGACGGAAAAGGGCTGTCCCAGCTTGAGAAATTTCATGATGAGATAAAAATCCTGACTGCTGCCCAGGCCCTTGGCACAGCCCAGGGTGCGCTCGACCGTGCCGTCGGGTATATCAAACAAAGGGAGCAGTTTAACAGAAAACTTGCACAGTTCCAGATTACAAAACACAAAATTGCACAAATGGCTACAAAAGTGGAACTTGCAAGACTGATCACTTACCAAGCAGCCTCTTTGTTTGACAAAGGCAAAGCAAAGGCAGCGTTAATCTCAATGGCAAAGATGACGTCTGCAAGGACAGCCGTGGAAGTGGCAGATGAAGCCATACAGCTTTTCGGAGGGTATGGATATATGAAAGAGTCTGAAGTTGAACGTTTTTTCCGGGATGCAAAGGTTGCTGAACTTTGCTTTGGCAATCTGGCGGCGCAAAAGGATATTATCGGGGAAGCCGT
>JASJGP010000120.1:0-3038 GCA_033791485.1 Desulfobacterales bacterium
GCTGGGAGCACACCAAAATAATGGGGCTTGAAATCTGGCAGAAAACCCTCGGGTTAATCGGACTGGGTGCCATTGGCCGGTGCGTAGCGCTAAGGGCAAAGGGTTTTAAGATGAAGATTGTGGCATATGACCCCTTCTGGCCCGAAGAATTTGCCGATGAACATGGTGTCGAAAAAATGGAGATTGATAATTTACTGAAAGTCTCCGACATTGTCAGCCTGCATCTGCCTCTGACTGAGGAAAATAGAGGAATGATTAATGAAAAGACCTTGCACAGCATGAAACCCACGGCGCTGCTCATCAATGCAGCCAGGGGTGAAATAGTAAAAGAAAAAGATCTTTATAATGCCTTAAAAGATAATGTTATCGCAGGTGCAGGACTTGATGTTTTTGAAAATGAGCCTCCGACAAATTCGCCGCTTCTTACCCTTGATAATGTGGTTATGACACCTCATATTGCCGCATTCACCCAGGACGCGATGAACAATATGTGCACAGGTATTGCTGATCAGCTTATTGAATACGCTAAAGGAAATAAACCTGCCCATATTGTCAATCCTGAAGTTTTTGACCGTGTGAAAACATGATCGCAGTACTGCTTTGATGAACTCGTAAAAAGTCTTTGAATATGCGCCGGAGGGCTAACTAAAGAGCTTGTTGAAATCAAAGGTTGTAATGAAAAAATATTTTCCGGCTTTCTGGATTATTGCAATATTCGTATCATGCTCAACCATTCCGCCACCTAAGGTAGAAAATGGAACCTATATAAACCCGGAATTTGGATTTTCAGTTAAAATACCCGGGGGCTGGGTGAATTCTACGCCAATCCCGCCGTGGGTTCTTCAAGAAATACCTCCTTCGGAAAAAATTAATTTAAAATTTTTGTTCACAAATACGGAACCTCAACTGGGAATAATGAGCAAGGGACGCATCCTTGCCTCATGCAGCAAGCTTGAAATTTCCTGGGAAAAGTTGCTTTTGTCATGGGATAAAGTAAATACCATCTTAACAAAAAAGCTTGAAATAAAAAAAAGGGGCGAAAATAAAAAATCCAGCATAAAAAATTATTCTTACCGGACTTACAACCGCTCAAAAGACGTCTGTCTTATGCCTGCCTTTTATGAGGAGATAGACGCATATCATCTTAAGCTTTTAAGAAAGAGTTTTTATTACAAATGCAGTGATCAAATGGTATGTAAAATAATTTTTTATGCCATATCAACGCCTGGAATGTTCAAAATAAATTCACAGGCTTACCGGAAAATGATTCAGACGTTCACAATAATCGACAAGAAGTATTAGGGTATGGAAATAAATAACTCATCGTTTTTGCACCCCAAGGGCATTTGCTTCGCGGCACATCCCAGATTCCAATGAATTATTGATTTCCAGACCCTTAACGGAGGAATATCTGTGCATAAAAAGCAATTATTTATTGTTTTGTGTTTAATTAGTTTATCAATCTTAGGCTCAGGCTGTGTCTCAAAAATGAAATATATAGAACTTGAAGCCAGGTTGCATAGTACAGAAAAAAAAGCTGCACATGATATAAAAGAACTCGCAGACACTCAAAGCTGGTATGAATATCAGAAAACAATAAACATGCAACTTGCCGGGAGAATAGAAAAGCTTGAACTGGAAATGAAAAAAAAACAATCGGTTATTAAACTTCAAAAAGAAATAATAAGCCTGCTCGATGATACAAAAAAAACTATTGAAACCAGCCTGAAAGATCAAATTGCACAACAGGAAATCGAAGTAGTGAATATGGAAGACAAACTGAAAGTGATCTTTATAGATAAGATCCTTTTCAATTCAGGCTGTTCAAATATTAATAACAGCGGGGAAAAGCTGCTTTTGAGAATGGCTGGTTTTCTCAGGGATAATAAAAAGCAAAATATTATGGTGGAGGGTCATACCGACAACGTCCCTTTAAAGGCAAGTTTAAAAAAAAGATTCGCCAGTAACTGGGAGTTATCAACCGCCAGGGCAGCAGCCATTGCCCGTTTTCTTCAGAAAAAAGGAGGGCTGGATCCGAAACGGCTATCAGCATGCGGGTACAGCTCTTATCGACCTGTAGCCCCAAACAATACAAAAAAAGGTCGCCGGCAAAATAGACGCATAGAGATCATCCTGGTCCCTGTGAACTGAGCTGCCTATGATGCAGGCAGATAAATATTGAATGTACTGCCGTGCCCTTTTTTACTGGACACCTTAATTATTCCTCTGTGGTTTGTTATTATGCTGTAGGTTAAAGCAAGGCCAAGCCCTGTGCCTTTGCCGGCTTCTTTTGTTGTAAAAAAGGGTTCGAATATTCTCCCCATTATTTTCTGCTCCATGCCGGTCCCTGTGTCGGTCACAGAAATGCTTACATACTTTCCACCACGCACTTTAAACGGCTCACAAAAATCGTCATTTAGCCTGACATTTTCTGTTTGAAGGTAAAGATCGCCACCCTTTGGCATGGCATGCCATGCATTAACATAAAGATTAATAAGAACCTGCTCGATCTGGTTTTTATCAACTTTTACATCCCATATATCTTTTGCAAGTTTTTTATGAAGCTTTATCTCTTTCCTGGCGCGAATAAACATTATGGAATTCGTTTCTATAATATCATTAAGACATGTTGACTTGAGCTTATATTTTTCTTTCCTGGAAAAGCTGAGAAGTTGTTTTGTAAAGTTTCCTGCGCTTGTAATACTGTTTTCAATTTCCGTGATATACTTATGCTGATGTTGATCAGCATTTATTTGCAGGCGCATTATAGAAATACTACCCTGGATACTCATTAGCACGTTATTAAAATCATGGGCTATACCTCCGGCTAACGTACCAATGGCTTCCATCTTCTGGGCATGAATCAGTTGGGCTTCCAGCTGCTTTTTTTCCTGCTCAATACGCAACTGATTGGTAATATCCAGGATCAGCGCTACTGTTTTAATTTTTCCGTTTGAATCCTTAAAGCGGTTAGCTCTGATTTTCACGCATTTTTTTTCACCGTTTTTACAAATAATATCGTATTCATCATAGGAAGC
>JASJGP010000121.1:0-3722 GCA_033791485.1 Desulfobacterales bacterium
GCCACCTCAAAGGTTGCTGGAGAGGTTATCGACGAGATGATGCCCTATTTTGGTGAACTTTATGGAAATCCTTCTTCCATGCACACCTTTGGAGATGAGGTGAGCAAAAAGGTAAAACAGGCCCGGCAGCGGGTGGCAGACCTCATCAATGCAGATCCCGAAGAGATTGTGTTTACCTCCTGCGGGACTGAAAGTGATAATGCAGCCATCAATGCTGCTATTAAAGCCTTTCCAGAAAAAAAGCATCTCATCACCTCTGCCGTGGAACATCCGGCCATTAAGAACTTTTATTCTTATCTTGAAAAGACACAAGGGTACACGGTTACCTTTGTGCCGGTTGACAAGAAAGGCCGGCTGGATACAGATCTTTTATATGAGAGCATGTCGGAAAATACCGCCATTATTTCTCTCATGTGGGCCAATAATGAGACTGGGGTTATTTTCCCCATTGAGGAAGTGGTTCAACGGGCAAACGAACGCGGGATCCTCTTCCACACCGATGCCGTCCAGGCCGCGGGCAAGATAGACATTGACGTGAAAAAAGTGGGCGTGGACATGCTTTCCCTCTCCGGCCATAAGATCCATGCCCCCAAGGGGATTGGCGTTCTCTATGTCAAAAAAGGATTTAAATTTACTCCCTATCTCATTGGGGGACACCAGGAAGGCGGCCGCAGGGGCGGCACCGAGAACACCGCTTTCATCATCGGCCTGGGTAAGGCCTGCGAACTGGCCAAACAAAATATGGGAATTTTGAATACCCGGGTAAGGGAACTGAGGGATTATCTCCAATCCCAGTTGCTGGAGAAAATTCCCAGTACCTCGGTGAATGGTGTGCAAGATAATCGATTGCCCAATACCTTGTCCATCGGGTTTGATGCAGTGGAGGGTGAATCCATTCTTCTGCTTTTGGACCGGGACGGTATCTGTGCCTCTTCCGGCTCTGCCTGTACTTCGGGTTCTCTGGATCCTTCCCATGTGCTCATGGCCATGGAAGTGCCGTTTAAGTCTGCCCATGGCACCATTCGTTTTTCTTTGTCCCACTATAATACAAAGGACGAGATGGATCTCATCGTAAAGAACATGGTCCCCACCATTGAAAAATTAAGGGCTATGTCCCCTTTTTGGAAAGACGGTAAAGTGGTATAATTGACTAAAAAGTATGCTTTCCAATAAAAAAAAATATTTCATCCAGGTCGCCCTGATGTTAGTTGTCTTTTTTCTTGTTTTGTCCAGCCTGGTATTTAAACTTGTTGGTGAGATGAGATCTGAGTCCATACGAAAAGAAGCCGAACAGATTGAAAAACAAAGAATAAAAACCCAGTTCCTTTCAAATATTGAAGAGCAGTACCAACAGATGCAAAAGCTGTATCAGGCAAAGGAATACGAAAAAGTCATCAATATGATAAAGGTGTTTAACCAGTACGAACGATCAGACTATAAAGAGTTGGCAACTATAAAAAAAGAGATCCGGTTGTTTTATCTGAAGAAAAAGCTGGATTTTATTCCAAAGATTCATTTAAATGAGTATATACAATTATCAAAAGACATTGAGATAGAAGAGGATAATTCGACACAGGTATTTATCCGGACACCCCGATACGGCCAGTATTTTTATCCATCGGATTTTCCCATTCTCCTTGAAGGGATCGCCCTGTCGGTAACCGGTGACTTTTCCGAGGATATCGTCTGGACAAGTTCCATTGATGGAGATCTTGGGAAAGGGAAACAACTGCCCGTTCGCCTCTCTATTGGTGAACATCGAATCACTGCTATAGGTACTAACGGGATGACAACCGGCACCATGGAGACCCGGGTTTATATTGAGCGAGATCCTGTTTTTATAAAACAGCAACCCAAAAATTAAGGATATTCATATTGCACAATTTATTAATTTGAGTTACCATCTGAGCCATGTATAGTCAAAAACAACTTGATGCCATTGATGATGTGATTCAAACCAACCTGATTTCAGCCGGGCTGGATCATGTTATTTTTATGGATATGGGCGGCAATGCCATTGCCAAACATGACAACGGGAAAAGTTATCTGGATTCGACGGCTTTTGCTGCCCTGGCTGCTGGCAATTATGCAGCAGTTGATGCCATGGCAAAACTGGTGGGTGAATCTGAATTTTCATTGTTGTTTCATAAGGGTAAAAAATTAAGCATTCATTTCAGCAAAGTAACAGATGATACACTTTTAATCTCCATGTTTAATAAAGAATTATCTCTGGGACTTGTGAGATTAAAAGTGGTTGATACCATCAAGGAAATCAATCAGATTTTGGTCGAGGGTTGATATTTTTTAAATCGTGGCGCCTGCATCCATGGGTGGCTTGGGGAGGGAAAACTTGGCACTCATCAATGTAAAAACAAAAGAAGTTCAGGTCAAAATTGTATATTATGGTCCGGGAAGAGGCGGGAAAACAACAAATCTTGAATACATCAACGAGACCTACCAGGACCGGATCAAGACACAGATGGTCAGTCTTAAAACCCATGACGATCGGACACTTTTTTTTGATTTTTTACCCTTTGATGTGGGCCAGATAAAAGGGTTTGATGTAACCATCCAACTCTATACGGTTCCCGGGCAGGTAAAATATAATGCAACCCGAAGATTGGTTTTGAGAGGTGTTGACGGTATTGTCTTTGTTGCAGATGTTCAAAAAGAGCAGCGCAAAAAAAATATTGAGTCTTTAAATCAATTGTATGAAAATATAGATACCTACAATCTTGATTTGTTTGAGATGCCCCTTGTGATGCAGTATAATAAAATAGATCTGAAAAAAGCCAACATTCCAATCTTATCTTCACAAACCCTGCAAAAAGATCTTAACAGCAGTTTGCGAGCCCCTGCTTTTGAGGCCAGTGCATTAAGCGGCGGTAATGTGATTCTTACGTTGAAAAAAATTATATCCATAACATTGGCATCTATTCAAGATCAGCTTTTTTAAGGAGGTTTTTTGAATTCACTTATTGAACTCAAACAGGCGATTGATTCCATGGAATCCCGGATCGAGGACACTGTTGTCAATTTATTTCAACAGCAGCTTTCAATCCTTGGTGAACGATATGCTGCCAAAACTGCAGTGATCTCTGTCATAAAAATGATGCAAGCCATTGGCAGATATCTGGGTTCCAGACGAGACACTGCCGATAAAGATGCCTTACCCGTTTTAAATTCCCTTGCCATTGAGCTTGAAAAACTTGTGACAGATCCTGAGCTTACGAAAGAACAAATTAATCAAATTTTATCGGAATGTATTCAAAACTATAAATCTTTGAAAAGCAAAATTGCGTCTCAACCCCTGGTCACGAAAGCGGAACTCCAGGATTTAAAAGCCGTAATTCTTGCTATTGATTGGGAAATTTCAGAGATAACACTGAAAACATTTGATACGGTGACAAGCCGGATGCTGACCCGATTAAAATCCCATAAATTCTTCATGCCTATTTAATGATTATACACAGCATGGGGCGATATATTGCTTCAAAAAAAGCAACCGCCCATAAAGATTCCATCTCATTTCTGCGTTCTGTTTTCGAAAATTTTGAGCGGATTGCTCAGAGACCTGACATGCCCTTAAAAGAAAAACAACAATTGATAGCCAAGGATATCAGGGCCTTTCACTGTTTTAAGCGGGAACTTACCTCTTTAGGGTAAATCAGACCTGTTTCAATTGATAAATCCGTTCCCTCTGATACAATTGATACAATGGA
>JASJGP010000122.1:0-8137 GCA_033791485.1 Desulfobacterales bacterium
GAAAAACCGCTGCGCCTTGTATATGGAACTTTCTACTTAGCCATCGGTGATAATTTTTACGAGTCCATCAAACCTTGATGGCTTCGTAAAAAGTCACTTTTCACCACTGAGCCCACAGAGAATATGTTGATATTTTAGATAGGTATCTCTGTGCTTTCCGTGTCCCTGTGGTAAATTCGGTTTTTTATGAATTCATCAATCTCAATTGATACAAAAAAACTTAAATATAATGTTGAACTATTCAGAAGATACTTCCGCATTTATTGAACAGATTATAGATGCGCTCCATGGAAGCAACCATGATGAGCGTATTTTTTCAGGTGACATTAAAAATTCATCGAGTGCATCTGCTGTTTTGTTTCTTCTCGGCCTTATGAGTGAGGAAAATCGTTTTCCATCAGAGCCATGTCTTATTTTAAACAAGAGATCTCTGAAGGTTAAACAGGCTGGGGACCTTTGCTACACCGGGGGAAGCATATCTTCACCTCTGGATTCTTTTCTTGCAAAACTTTTATACCTGCCCGGCTCTTCTCTATCTAACTGGCCTTACTGGCATAAATGGCGCAAAGAACAACATCGGCAGGCACAGAGACTGGCACTTCTTTTTGCTACCAGTCTGCGTGAAGGGTTTGAGGAAATGCGTTTGAACCCTTTTAGAGTGAAGTTTTTAGGCCCTCTGCCTCCGCAGCAGCTTGTCATGTTTCAAAGGGTAATTTACCCCATGGTTTGCTGGATTTCCGGACAAAAACGGTTTACACCGAACTGGGAAGTTGAAAAAATCGTTTATATACCGCTTAAAAATTTACTGATGCATTCTAATTATGCTCGTTATCGGTTGAATATTAAAACCCAACATGGAAACGAAAAAAATTCTATAGTAAAAGACTTTCCCTGTTTTCTCCATGAGCATAATGATGGTGTTGAAAAGCTTTGGGGCGCAACTTTTCGCATCACAATGGTTTTTCTTGAAATTGTCTTTGGATTCAAACCTCCTGATATTGAATCGCTTCCCATTGTCCACGGAACTTTAGATGAAAATTATCTGACCGGAAACGGATGATCATAGATACAGGTTCTCCCCATTGCACACCTCAGTTTCTCCATTTACTCATCAAATCAAATGATAAATTTATTGCTGTAGCGCACTAATTTTAATACAGGTTAGTAAGAGTTATAATTAGTCAGAATAAGTTATAATTGATATAGTAGAAAAAATATATTGACACTAAATAACCATATAGCATAATGTTCTCATTTTTTAGATCTATTGAACCGCTGGGAGGCTACGACCCAAATTTGTGCGGCAAAATGGTTTTTCCAAAAGAATCGAAACCAAAAGAATCAAAAATAGACGAAAAGGAGTAAATGATGAAAAGATTAAAGAATTTGTTTAGGTGGATGCTTGTTATTAGTTTTCTGGTATCAGGAGCTATTTTTCCATTTTCCGCAGGTGCTGAACCACAGGGTAAACTTATCATTTTTCATGCAGGAAGTCTTACGGTTCCCTTAGCTAAAATGGAAAAGATTTTTGAGGCAAAATATCCTAAAGTTGATATACTTCGTGAGGGAGGCGGTAGCACAAAGATGGCGCGAATGATTTCAGAACTCAACAAGCCTGCCGATATAATGGGTTCTGCTGATTATAAAATCATTGATAAAACCCTGATTCCCAAGCATGCTGACTGGAACGTCCGCTTTGCAACCAACCAGTTGGTTCTTTGCTATACTGATAAAAGCCGTTTTGCAAAGGAAGTAAGCCCGGATAACTGGTATAAGATTTTAGAGCGTAAGGGGGTTATCTGGGGACATTCCGACCCTAACCTTGACCCTTGTGGTTACCGCAGTCTTATGGTTCTGCAGCTTGCGGAAAAGTACTACAAGCAACCAGGGCTGTATGATCGTTTGATTGCTAACCGTCCCAAGAAAAATGTCAGACCTAAATCAGTGGAACTGGTTTCTTTGCTGAAAACAGGAAACATGGATTACGCATGGGAATATCTTTCCGTTGCAGTTCAGCACGATCTGAAATTTATCAAGCTTCCTGACAATATCAACCTTGGCAATTACAAATACGATGCATTTTATAAGCAGGCAAAGGTAAAAGTAACCGGCAAAAAACCGGGAACATGGATGACAAGAGCAGGAAAATCGTGTACCTACGGCATTACATTGCTGAAAAATGCGAAAAATAAGGAAGCTGCGGTTGCCTTCTTTAAATTTCTGATGAGCTCGGACGGCGGACTAAAAATCTTAAAAGAGATGGGACAGCCTCCTTTTATTCCCTGTCGCGTTGCTTCAGATAAGGCGAAGTCCCAATTGCCGGCATCTTTACGAAACCTGGTTGAAGTAAAAAATTAAGGAGTAAAGTAAAAAGTCATTTTTTCACCACTGAGTTCGCAGAGAACACACAGAATATTTTTTATTAACTATTTACCTCTGTGAGTTTTGTGGCCTCTGTGGCAAATTCAACTTTTTACGAGACCGGCATACTTGATAAACTCGTAAAAATTATAACCGATGACTAGGTAGATGGGACTTTCTACGACGCCATCATACTTTGCTATGATAATAAAAAAAAGAATTGACCCGTTCTTCTGGATAGCTGTTTTTTCTACTTCTACTGTTGTGGCGTTTATTCTCTTTCCCCTTGTTGAGATGGTTGTTCAGCCATCTTTTCAGGATCTAATGGAGGCCGCAAAAGATCCGGATGTACTTCGTTCAATCTGGTTGAGTATTTACACAGCAGGCATGGCAGCCTTAATTTCTTTTATTATAGGTACACCTTTTGCCTATCTTCTCGCTCGAAAGGAATTTCCGGGGAAAAAGCTGGTGGAAAGCATCGTTGATCTTCCGATAATGATTCCCCATCCGGTAGTAGGCATAGCAATTTTAGGAATAGCAGGGCAAAATCACTGGCTCGGGCAAATCATGCAGCAGGTTGGAATACACATTATGGGAACGGTCACCGGAATTGTTACGGTGCTTACCTTTGTGGGCTTACCGTTTTATGTCAACACAGTAAAGGCAGGATTTGAAGCAATTCCGGTGCGACTGGAAAATGTTTCAAGGAGTCTTGGCGCCTCTCTCACCGGAACATTTTTCCGTGTAACATTTCCCCTGGCATGGCGTTCTATGCTGGTGGGAATTATTATGTGTTCTGCAAGGGCAATCAGTGAATTCGGCGCTGTGGTCATTGTGGCCTATCACCCTATGATTGCTCCGGTGATGATCTATGAGCGCTTTACTGCATACGGCCTGAAATACTCTCAGCCTGTAGCTGTATGGCTTATCGTTGTTTGTCTGGCGCTGTTTTTGCTTTTAAGAATTGTTTCTTTGCCAAAAGAGAGTAAAGCCAAAAGAGGGTAAAAAATGATCAATATTGAGTCCCTGCGCATTGAGCTGCCTGGCTTTACTTTGCAGGACATAAATCTTTCAATTGAAGATGGTGAGTTTTTTACGTTTCTGGGCCCCACAGGAGCTGGGAAAACCCTTGTTCTGGAAGCAATAGCAGGCATAGTGCCCATTACCGGTGGCCATATTTTCGTGAAAGGCAAGGATATCACACATCTTCCACCTGATCAGCGAGGCATTGGCATCGTATACCAGGATTATGCCTTGTTTCCCCACCTGTCTGTTTTGGAAAACATCACATATGGCTTGCGTTACCATAAAGAAGATCAACAAAAATCCGGAAACAGGGTTAAAAAACTTATTGCTCAGCTTGGGCTCAAGGCTCTTGCTCAACGCTCCATACAGCATCTGAGCGGCGGTGAAAAACAGCGGGTATCTCTTGCACGTGCCCTTGCCGTAAATCCTTCAGTCCTGTTGTTAGATGAACCACTTTCCGCCCTTGATCCTAATTTTCGGGAGGAAATCCGCGAGGTGTTAAAAAAGCTTCATGAAAGACTGGAAACTACTTTTTTAATGGTAACCCACGATTTTGCCGAAGCTATGTTTTTAGGTCAGAGGACAGCTATAATTAACCAGGGAAAAATAGAACAGATCGGCCCTGTATCTGAAGTATTCAAAAAGCCATCAACTCCATTTGTAGCAAAATTTGTCGGTATGAAAAATGTTTTTCCTGCCAGTTTTAATGGCGCAATGGCTATGGTGGATGGCCTTGAGTTGCAAACCGAGTCACTTCCGTCAGAACGTGAGGGATATGTGGCTATCAGGCCTGAAGATATTATGATAAAAAACGAAATAACTTTTGAAAATGATTGTAACGTGTTTACGGGAAAGGTTTTAGATGTAACCAATCGCGGTCCGTATCACGAAATTTCCACTCGTACGGGAAAAGTAATGTTCAAGGCGATGCTCAGTAAAAGCGATCTTCTTGAAATAGGGCTTTCAGAAATAAAGAGCGTTAACATTGCGATTCGACCGTCTGATATTCATGTTTTTTGAATCGACTATTCACCTGTTTGGTGTTCTGTAGTTCGATAATCGCTAAATTAATTGTATTGGCTATTGCTTCACGATTTTGCTTGCTTGCGCAGTTTATCCGACGAATTGCGTGTTTGGGGAGCCACTTCAAAAAGCTTTTCCAGTTATGCACGGTATCAACACCTATCTTAATTGTCATTTTTAGTTATTCTTAGTATTTTTTTAATAGAAATAAAACATTATTGACTTAGAATTACATATATGCTTCATCTCTACCAAAAAGGAGATAACATAATATGGAGAAAAAAACCTTACTCAACACCAAAGAGGCAGCGCAATTTTTAAACATTAACGAAAAAATGATCTATACTCTCATCTCCGAAAAGGGTTTGCCGGCCACTAAAGTAACGGGCAAGTGGCTTTTTCCAAAACAACTCATTGAGCAGTGGCTGGAGAATCAGACCATAAATTTTCCTAAAACCCAGCCTCCCCTGCCCCCTTACCATGGGCTGCTGATCATATGTGGGAGTAACGATTTGTTGCTGGACAGGACTATTTCTCTTTTTAACCGCCTTAATCCTGACCATCTGACTGTTTTTGGGAATATCGGAAGCATGGGAGGATTAAAGGCTCTGGGACGGGACCTTTGCCATGTGGCAGCCAGCCATCTTTTGCAGGAAGACGAAGAGGAATATAACTTTGATTTTGTCACTAAGGAGATTGGGGGCGAGGCACCGGTGCTGGTAAATTTCTGTCGCAGACAGCAAGGATTTATTGTAGCCAAAGGTAATCCCAGGTCTATTTCCACTGTTTCCGACCTTGGACAGCCGAAAATAAAAATCGCAAATCGTCCTCAAGGCACAGGAACAAGATTGCTCCTTGATCGAGAACTCGAAAAGGCAGGTCTTGATGGCACGAAAATTGAAGGGTATCGTCGGGAGTTTCGAAGCCACCTGGACGTGGCCATGGAAGTGCTTTCAGGGCGGGCGGACGCAGTACCTGCTATCAAATCTGTGGCAGGACTGCTGGATCTTGATTTTGTCCCTCTTCGCTGGGAGAGATACGATCTTCTTGTTTCAAAGAAGCATTTCTTTAAACAGGGGGTTCAGCTTTTTCTTGGTCTTCTTCATGAGCCTGAATTTCGAGATATAGCTCAGAAACTGGATGGCTACGACTTGAACTTGTGCAGTAAAATGGTTTTTCCAAAAGAATCGAAACCAAAACAATCAAAAATAGACGAAAAGGAGTAAAAGATGAAAAAAAAGGCAATATGGATTGTAACCGCAGTTTTTGTGATATGCATGGTTCCAGGGATATCAATGGGGGCTGATAAGTTGCTAACGATGTCCACCACCACCAGTACGGAAAATTCCGGGCTGTTGGATGTACTGTTGCCTCAATTAGAAAAGGATACCGGCATTCGGGTTAAGGTCATTGCCAAGGGAACCGGGGCTGCAATCAGAGACGGGATGGACGGAAATGTGGATATCATTTTTGTGCATGCAAAAAGCAGGGAAGAAAAGTTCGTAAAAGACGGCTATGGTGCATATAGATCAGCGGTAATGCATAATGATTTTGTAATTGTCGGCCCTGATGCAGATCCTGCCGGAATTAAAGGTAAACGTACTGCTGCTGAGGTGTTAAAAGCAATTGGGAAGAGCAAGGCCAGGTTTATCTCACGTGGGGATGACAGCGGCACACACACCAAAGAACAGGCACTATGGAATGCCACCGGATTACCCTTAAAGACAGTAACCACCGAAATCGTAAAAAAGGGGAAAAAACGAAAAGTTTCCTTTCGGTACCCGGTCGGACTTGGAAAATGGTATTTTTCAATAGGACAGGGCATGGGCAAAACCCTGACATACGCTGAGGAAAAACAGGCATATACCCTCGTTGACCGGGGAACATACTTGAAGTATAAGTACGGTCGAAAAGAAGGCCTTGATCTTGATATCCTGTGCGAAGGTGACCCCAAGCTTTATAACCCTTATGGAATTATACCAATCAACCCTAAGAAATATTCCCACGTTAAATTCAAGCTGGCTGACAGGTTTGCTAAATGGTTGGTGTCGCCGAAAGCTCAAGGTATAATAGCCAGGTATAAGATCCAGGGACAACAGGCTTTCTTTCCTGATGCAGTCCCTGGTGCCAAATAGTAATTTTAAAATAAACACGTGTCATAGAATTTGATGAATAATTGACGCTTACGTAAAAAGTTTTTGAATAAACTTCAGATGACATCGTTCCAAGGTTCATATACAAAGCGGTTCGGTTTTTCAGGGACGAGACTATACATATAGTATGTCGAGTTTCTGAAAAACCGCTACAACGCAGTAGATGAGGCTTTTTACGACGCCATCAATAATCATACTTATGGATTTTCTTATTGATAGCTTTCTGTCAGCGTTGCTGCTCATCTGGTCCATGGACCATGAACTGCTGGTGATTGTTCAGGTCTCTTTGAAGGTGAGCGCCATATCAACACTTATTGCCGGTGTTGTAGGGATTCCTGCTGGGTTTTTAATCGCGTTCAGGCCGTTTTATGGAAAACGTCTGGTTATTACTGTGCTCAATACTTTACTGGCCATGCCCACGGTGGTAATCGGTCTTTTTGTTTATGCCTTTATCTCCAGGAGGGGAATCTTCGGGGCATTTGACCTCCTTTATACCCAAAAGGCGATTATTATCGGCCAGATGATTCTTATCATTCCCATTGTCACCACTTTTACAATCGCTGCCATCAGCCGCATTGACGACCGATATCGCAAGACGGCTTTGACTCTTGGAGCCAACGTTTTCCAGACGGCCCTTATCATTATTCGAGAAGCCCGCTTCGGAATTGTGGCTTCGATTATCGTTGCCTTCGGCAGGGTCATTGCCGAGGTTGGGATCAGTATGATGCTCGGCGGAAATGCCAAGGGTTTCACACGGACCATGACCACAGCAATGGCCCTGGAATACGACAAGGGAGAGTTTGTCTTGAGCGTCGCGCTTGGAATCGTGCTCCTTATGGTAAGTTTCGGGATGAATGTTTTTTTTAATTACTTTCAAGGGAAAGCGAGAGTGTAAGGCCGTGCTATATGAACTGAAGAACTTGATAAAGACCTATGATCGAAGAACTGTTTTGAATCTTGAAAGGCTTAGCTTTGAGAAGAATAAAGTTCTTGGACTTTTAGGACCCAATGGAGCAGGGAAAACTACGCTTTTAGAGATCATGGCCTTTCTCATCAGACCCAGTGCAGGTGACATATGGTTTAAAAAAGAAATGGTAAATTTCACCAACGGCAAGCTTATGGACCTGCGCCGTAAGGTTGTCCTCATCCAGCAACAACCTATCTTGTTTACAACAACTGTCTTTAAGAATGTGGAATATCCACTTAAGATACGTAAAACACCCAGGGCAAATCGGGAGAGAACCGTTAAAGAACTTCTGGATCTTGTGGGAATGGGGATGTTTACGCAATCGAGTGCCCATAAGCTCTCAGGTGGAGAAACCCATCGGGTTGCCATTGCACAAGCCCTTGCATGCTTTCCAGAAGTTATACTTATGGATGAACCTACCGCCAGTGTGGATGTAGAAAATCAGATCAATATTGAGCGTATAATCAAAGAGATTAACCGGGAAAAAGAAATTTCGGTGATTTTTACGACTCACGATATGATTCAAGCCTCAAGGCTGGCAGATGAAACCCTGTTTCTTTATGAAGGAAAGGTTGCACAATCCATCTACGAAAACATCTTTAGCGGC
>JASJGP010000123.1:0-3214 GCA_033791485.1 Desulfobacterales bacterium
GTAATTTTTTTCCACGGGACGCACATGCTGTACAGTGTCAAGAAATTTCAATGGGCTTTCATTACAATTTTAGGTAGAGAAAAACGACTGAACAAGGCACTGTTTGTGGGTTCTACGAGAAAGGATCAAAATACCAGAGCAGAGGTATCGCTGAGTCAATCGTGCGGCAAGATTACTTGAAGGGAAATGTACTATAAAAAAAGGGCACCTTTATATAGAAAAGGTGCCCTTGCGGGTAGGACTAAATGGCTTACGCCATGAGATTATTCAGCAGTGGTGGGATCAATCATTGTTTGCACGGTAGCAACGCTATTAGCAGGAAATCCGCCTTGCTCGGCATGTTTCCGTACAGATGCTTCATCCGGTGCAATATAGACACAATATATTTTATCATCGGTTACATAACTCTGAACCCACTGGATTGTTGGGCCCATTTCCTGCAGCACCCCACAAGAGGTCTGGGAGATACCCTTTAATTCCTCAGCAGTTAATTTCCCGGCTCCTGGAATTTCACGTTCAATTATGTACTTTGGCATGCAAGCATCCTCGTAGTTATGAATAGGAGCTATTCATTATTTAGTGAAGGCGGCATAACTGGTAAGCAGAAAAACACCTATGCCTGTCGAAAAAATATCGACACTCAACCTCTTTTCTATCTACACAGAAACGCTATCCTCCACAATGGATATATCTTCCATTCTCACTTAAGACAGACATAGTAAGTACCCCTCATAATCGGCTTGTTTTTTGGACAGTTCAGTTTTACCGTGGATCTTCGCCAACTTCCAGCACTAACAATTTTCCAATCGGCAATCTGGTTGCAAGGTATGTTAACTTTCGACAGAGTTGTTCTTGTGCAAAGCGGCGGCGTGGTTGTTCGAGTGGCTCCAATCTAACCAGCACTTCTTCCTTATTGCTACGAATCCATCCCTTGCATTCTGTTATTGCATAGAACAAATCAACTATTTCATTTTCCTGATTCCAATGTGGTCGTAACAAGTCAACCATATCCTTACGAGAATTCCATACGATGGAAGTTATAAAATCAAAAAGTTTCTTCCCTTCATTATCAATCTGTTTATATTCCCGGTAATCTTCAAGGTCTGAAGTTCTTGCCCTATCAGGTTCTTTGCGGGCTTTTTCTCGCATCTCTTTAAGCAGTTTTTCCGTTTCAGATATTTTCTTTTTCAGGGTACTACGAATACTATTTTTTCGTGGGGAACCATCTTTATTCAGCGAAGGCTTTGCATCAGCAAGCTTAACCTTTAATTTGATAAGGCCATTTCGGGTTGTTTTAATACGTTTCTTCAATCCTTTTAAGATAGGATTGGCAACATCCTGCTTCTCGCTCGTAACAAGTTTAAATCCAGGATGATAATGATAAGGGTGCCTTTCCTTTATGTGTTTAAAAGTATTTTCAGAAGCCCCCCAACGATTTAAGATTCCAACTATACAATCATCCCCTGTTATATCGTGATTCCCTGTGTAGGCAAGCCCGGCTGTCCTACGTTTTGCTCCAATGTTCCAGAGTATAAAATGCCGTAATAAAAATGTCTCTTTGCTTGCATCAGTTGATACCGTAAACTCTTTGTTTCGTTCAAAATATCGATATTTTTTTCCGTTGAATTCAAGTTCTTTTGTAAAATGTTTATCTTCTATTTCCGCTAAAAGACCATGGTTTACATGTTTATCCCAAGTCACAAAGCAAATACCTTTACTTTTCAAACCAAAAAAGAAATCACTTCCGTATCCTTCCCGGTCAAAAACATGTATAGCACTTTTGGGAATATCGTCCTTCCACTTATCAGAAAAAACTGAAATATGATCACGCAAATGTCCTGTTCCTTCCTGAATGTCAAAATCAATAATACGGCCAGTGGCATCGGAAGTAACCATGTTTGTTTGGCCCGGGAGTGGAATACTTCTCTGGGTGCTATACCCACAATGTACCTGCTCTTTACCTGTGTATGGAAGTAAGTGGCCATCGGTAAAAAGAAAGAAACACCCAACCAAGCCTCCACGAATTTGATAACGAAAAAAATCATTCAATATCTTTTGAGCTACATTTAAATTTGCTGCACGGTAAAACCAATCCCATACCACAGGTTTAGAAGGTATACGACCGAGGCCGAGGATAACTCCAGCCTCACGGCTACAGACATTTTTTAACTGCTCAAGGGAACGTATGTTCCTGGCTGCCATCAAAATGAAAACCATGAATATTTTATAGCCATTGCCAAAATGTCCACTAAGAAGAGATAGAAGTTTTGATTGAGAAAACAAATGGACGATGTAGATAAACACACCTGCGTAACGGCTTTCGATCCAGTCGTGTTGCTCTACAAACGGCTGTTCTTCGGAGGAAATGATTTTGGTTCCATCTCTACCTTCAACTGTAAAAGGAAGACTTCGTTGAGCTGGTTTGCTTTCTGGAATTTTTCTTGCTACAGCCCTCTCTTTTCTGCGTATCTCTTCGAGTTTACGGCTAAGATTCCCACTGGGGCGCTTCGCCAGATTCTCTTTTCTTTGTTCCTGCAGGCTGGTATTCGGTGAAACATGATAACTGTTGATCAAACCTTCTAGACCAAAATGCTCCTTTCGTTCCACATAATTATGAATGGTTTGTCTGCTGATATTTAATTTTTCCGCAAGCTTTCTCTGGTTAACCTTTCGTTCGACAAGCCTTACAATAAAAATACGCTTTGCGGGTGTATCTGACAAATCCACTCGTTCTGTTTCTATGCTGTGGTGATATAAAATAGCGGTGCCTTTTTTACCCCCGTGGACAGCGAGTTCATAGCATTTTCCAATATTACTTCTATCGTTATTTATTGAATGTTTACGGAGTTTTTGCGGTGTCATGATTCTTCTTGTATTTTGAATAAAAAGGAGATGGAAAACAGAATACAAAGATTGGCGACAAATGAAATCTATTTTATACATATATTTCATTTTATTACGAAATAACGAATATTAGAAGTTCAACATGTCCAACTTTACTTTAAAGGCTTAAAGTCAGGCGATTTTAAACATTGTAGCAATGCTCTTTTGTAGATGTCTGTTCTATATATCTTAAAAATGTTCTGAACTTACATCTTCCTCTTTTTACGCAGCCATCTCCAGTAAATTGTTATTGATATTTTGTTTAATATCATCAGTGCTTGCAGGTGTCATTAAAATATCACGCACTCCATACTTAACAGCTTTTATAACC
>JASJGP010000124.1:0-9215 GCA_033791485.1 Desulfobacterales bacterium
CAGATGGCATCGTTCTAAGTTCCATATACAAGGCACAGTGGGTTTTCAGGGACGAGGCAATACATAAAAGTATGCCGAGTTTCTGAAAAACCGCTGCAACGCAGTAGATGGGACTTTCTACGACGCCATCACTTTTAATAGGCTGACAAAAGATGAAAGAAAAAAAAATAAAAACTTTAAAGCCTCCACGGCTAAAGCGGGGTGATACGATCGGGATTGTTGCACCTGCAAGCCACTTTGATTTGGAAAAGTTTAATAGAGGTATAGCTGTACTGGAATCTATGGGGTTTAACACTTCGGTTCCTGAAGGGCTGTTTAATAAAAAAGGATATTTTGCAGGATCGGATTTGGAACGAGCCGAAATGGTCAACAGATATTTTGCAGATACAACCATTAAAGCTATTATGTGCGCAAGGGGCGGGTATGGTTCCATCCGGATACTTTCTTTGCTGGATTATGAAACAATTCAAAAGAATCCAAAAATATTTGTCGGGTTCAGCGACGTTTCTGCATTGTTGTCAACTCTATATTCCAGGTGCAGGCTTGTTACATTTCACGGGCCAACGGTAACCACGTTAGGAAATTCCGACCAAAAGACAAAAGATTCCCTGCTTTCGATGATTACATCCGGGGAAAAACCGGAAATAGCCATGGAAAGCGGCATTACCATCCAGCCTGGTTCAGCTTCCGGGCCTGTTTTGGGCGGGAATCTTAATACACTTTGCCATCTCCTGGGAACCCGGTTCCAGCCCGATTTTAAGGGCTGTATCCTGTTTCTTGAAGACAGGGGAGAAGCTCCTTACCGGGTTGACAGGATGCTGAGTCAGATGAAACTTGCAGGATGTTTCAATAGGCTCGCAGGGTTCATTCTGGGGACTTTTGAAGATTGCGGTAATACAGATGACATTATTCGGATAGCAGGCGATATCTTTAAAGATGATAAGATTCCAATACTTGCCGGACTTGAAGTCGGCCACGGCAAAAGAAATCTTGCAATTCCCACAGGACTTAATGCAACACTTAATGCTGATCTTAAAGTTCTGACTTTTCACGAACCGGCAACCACAGGCTAAAGTTAGTGGCTGGTAGTTGATTTTGTGTGGCAAGCAACTATCAACGGAGCCTGTTTCAAAACGTTTCAGTTTGTTCAAGGTCAAGGAAGGCGAAAATTTTAACCACAGGAATACATAGAGTATTTCGAGGATTAAAATTTGAGCCTGACGCAGAGATTGGGCAGATAAGCGTAGACTTCGAAAGGGGGCGTTTTGAAATTGGCTCTAATTTCTTGAATTGCAATCACTATTATGCTATTTGGTAAAAATTGTTTAAGTTAGCTTTTTACAAGTCCGTCAATAAAGGAGGTATAAACATGCTATCAAGTTCCTCACTGTTGAGCAAAGAAGATTGTATATTGGTTGTAATAGATATGCAAAGAAAGCTGGTTCCTGTTATTACCGGGGCTGAAAAGGCTATAGAAAATGTTTTAAAGCTGGTTAAGCTGGCAAAAATACTTCAGCTTCCCATTGTTCTTACAGAGCAGCAAAACCTCGGGGAGACCGTTGAAGAAATACGATCAGAAATTAAGGAAATCCAGCCGATTACAAAAATAACATTCAGCTGTTTCGGATTAGAAGAATTTGCTGATCATATCAGCCGGTTCAACAGAAAAACATTAATCCTCACTGGAATAGAGTCTCATATTTGTGTCACACAAACAGCTCTGGATGCGCCGGCTGAATACAGCTTACAGGTTGTAAGTGATGCTGTAGCTTCACGCGCTCCCCACAATTGGAAGATTGCTTTAGACAGGATGCAAAGAGGAGGTGCCACCATCACATCAACGGAGATGCTCATGTATGAACTACTCCAAAAAGCCGGCACTGATGAATTCAGAGCAGCACTGCCACTTGTAAAATGAGTAAAGGGATAGAAGGCACCCGTCTTCGCCTTCGGCTACGCCGAGGCAGGGAAAACCACATTAGCTAACATTATGAAAGAATTCTTTAAAGTAACAAATTTAGACAAGGTACTCGAATGCACTTCCAAATTTCATGTAGTAGAGACGGAAGAAGTTTCTCTGTCTGACATGACAGGAAGGATACTTGCCGATAGTATTGTCTCTGATATCGACTTGCCGGCTTTTTCCCGTTCCACCATGGACGGATATGCAGTCCGGGGATCATCAACATTTGGTGCAACAGAAGGAAACCCCGCATATCTTGCTTTAAAAGGCTCTGTTGCCATGGGCGAATCCCCTGATTTTTCAATCAACACCGGCGAAGCCGCCGGAATACCGACAGGTGGCATGTTGCCGGACGGTTCAGACAGCGTTGTCATGATTGAGCACACAGAAGCCCTGGATGATACTACTATCGAAATTTACAAAAGTGTTGCTCCTGGACAGCATGTGGTTGAAGCGGGGGAGGATATTAAATCGGGAGAGGTTGTTCTTACACGCGGTCAGGAATTAAGGCCCCAGGAAATTGGTCTTTTAGCTGCCCTGGGAAAAATTGCTGCCAAGGTTTACAAAAAGCCGGTAATCGGCATCATATCTACAGGAGACGAAGTTGTACCGATTGGTGAAGTTCCGGAACCGGGACAGATTCGCGATATCAATACATATACACTATCGGGCCAGGTTCAGGAAGCAGGAGGTGCCCCGCTTACTTTCGGGATCGTTCGCGATGATTATGATGCTCTTTACAGCAAATGTGCTGAGGCTCTCTCAAAATCAGACATGGTATTGATTTCAGGGGGCAGTTCAGTGGGTATGCGGGATTATACAATAGAAGTGCTGTCAAACCTGCCTGATTCCAGCATACTTGTACACGGAATCTCCATAAGTCCGGGAAAGCCTACAATACTGGCAAAGGCACAGAATAAAGCTTTCTGGGGACTTCCCGGTCATGTCACTTCCGCCATGGTTGTTTTCAAAACGGTTGTACTGCCTTTTATCAGGCATATAGCAGGCAGCGCTTGGTTAAATGATAGAAAATTAAATATTATTGCAAACTTAAGCAGAAATGTATCATCCGCCCAAGGACGAGTCGATTATATCCGTGTGCGCATGTTTGAAAAAAATGGTGTTTTGTGGGCGGAACCGATACTCGGTAAATCCGGCCTTATCAATACCATGGTAAAGGCTGACGGCCTTATCGAAGTCGGAATCAATACGGAAGGACTGGATAAGGGTAGCCAAGTGAAAATCATTCCTTTGTAAAATAGGACACAGATCTGCACTGATTCACACGGATTTTCATAATGTGGGCACTTCTTTTGTCATAGTAGTGAAAAAATTAATGTATCTGTGTAATCGGTGTTAATCTGTGTCCCATTTAGAAAAAGCTAAAATATTACAAAACAGGAAAATAACTATGAATAAAAATCGAAATATATATCTGAAAATGAAAACTCTGGAAGAAGCCCGGGAAATACTTTTTAAACGATTTCCGGTTTTCGGCCTACCCGGCATAGAAAAGGTTTCTGTCCCGGACGCTGTAGGCCGTGTACTTGCCGAGCCCACTTTTGCCGGATTTTCATCTCCCAATTTTCATGCTGCGGCAATGGACGGAATTGCTGTAAAGGCCCAGACAACTTTTGGCGCAAATGAGACAAGGCCAAAGGAGTTGATTGTCGGCAAGGATGCTTTTTATGTCAATACCGGTCACGTCATGCCTGAAAATACCGATGCAGTCATTATGATTGAATATATCATTATTAAAGACGAAAGTCGTGTAGTGATCGAGGCACCTGCATTTCCATGGCAGAATGTTAGAAAGATGGGGGAAGATATTGTGGCAACTGAACTTTTATTCCCTCAAAATCATGTGATTACACCATACTGCGTGGGCGCACTTCTTTCCGGTGGGATATTTTCTGTTTCAGTTAGAAAAAAGCCGAACATACTTATCATACCAACAGGTTCGGAGCTTGTTGACTGGCGTACTTTTGACCTTGATCAGCTAAAACCGGGTGAAGTGCTTGAATCGAATTCTTATGTTCTTGCTAGTCTGGTTGAATCGTGCGGAGGTATGTTTTCCCGTCACGATATGGTGATGGATGATGCTCAAAAGATAAAAAAGGCTGTTTTAGATGCGACAGACAGCGATTTTCAAATGGTGCTGATTGTCGGGGGATCATCGGCAGGATCTGAGGATTATGCAAAGGGGGTAATTACCGATTTAGGCGAAGTGCTTGTACATGGCGTTACAATGATGCCCGGGAAACCTGTTATCATCGGGGCAACAGATGATAAACCCGTATTTGGAATACCGGGATATCCTGTATCTGCTATTATTGCCTTTGAGCAGTTTGTCAGGCCTTTGATTTACTCAATGTTGGGACAACCGGACATGGAAAGAACAACCGTTCAGGTGGAACCGACCAGAAAAATCGCATCAAAACTCGGAGTTGAAGAGTTTTTGCGGGTTAAGCTGGGTGAAGTCAGCGGAAGAGTTGTCGCAACACCTCTTCCCAGGGGAGCAGGGTGCATAACATCCATAACAGAGGCAGACGGTATTATCAGGATACCTAATCATATGGAAGGATTAAAGGATAATGAACCTGTCTTTGCAGAACTTTTGCGTCCTATCTCTTCTGTTAATAATACTATCGTTGTTGTGGGGAGCCATGACAATACCCTTGATGTTCTGGCCGACCAGCTAAAGGCAAGGCACGGCAATCTGACGCTTTCATCCAGCCACGTTGGCAGCATGGGCGGGTTGATGGCCATCAAAAAAGGGGTGTGCCACTTGGCAGGATCACATCTTTTAGATGCAGAAGATGGTTCATATAATATTTCATACATAAAAAGATATATACCGGAAGTAAACGTCAAACTGGTCAATCTGGTGATAAGAGATCAGGGCCTGATTATACAACCTTCAAATCCAAAAGGAATAAAAGGAATCGAAGATCTAGGACGTGATGATATAAGCTTTATAAACAGGCAGGGGGGGTCGGGCACCAGGATTCTGCTTGATTACAAGTTAAAGCAGCTTGGTATTGATCCCTCAACAATAAAAGGATACGAGGACGAGGAGTTTACCCACATGTCCGTGGCTGTTGCGGTGTTGAGCGGTACTGTTGATGTCGGCCTGGGAATCTATGCTGCAGCAAAAGCACTGAATCTCGATTTTATACCTGTGGTTACAGAGCAGTATGACCTGGTTATTCCGGAAATACATTTTGAATCAAAAAATATCCAAATTCTGCTTAAAATCATAAATACCGAGGATTTTAAAAAACGTGTTGAAGCACTGGGTGGATACAGTACGGAAAAGACGGGAACAGTAGCTGGTTGTCAGTAGTCCGTTGCTGAATTTTGACTCTTGATTAGTCACTTTTTTATTGACCCAGATCACATATTACCCGAAGGGTTATGTCGTTTTGCTTTTCGGCCTCCCTGCCCAGTTAAATGCAAAACATATTTTACCGGGGTCAACGAAAAGCAAAATAAAAAATAATAACTCTGCGTTCTTCTTGTCTCTGTGGTAAAATAATATTTTAATGAAATACAAGCTGATAGATCACACAGCCGATTTCGGCATCCATGTTTTCGGATCAGATCTAAAGGATCTTTTTTCCAATGCCGCTTTTGCTATGTTTGATCAAATTACGATTGTCAAAAACTTGCAGCCTGAAAAAGAGTTGAAAATACATGTTACCGGGTCTGATTGGCCTGATCTTATGATAAACTGGTTAAGAGAACTGTTATACTTGTGGACAGGTAAAGAAAGACTTGTTGGCAAGGTTAATATTTTCTCTATTTCAGAGTATGAACTCTCAGCAACAGTAAAATTCGACCCTTATAATTCTGATCGCCATGTGATAACAAATGATATTAAAGCTGTAACTTATCACCAGATTCAGGTTAACCAGTTGGAAAGCGGCTGGGAGTCAAGAATAATATTTGATGTGTAAGTAAAATATTTACCACAGAGCTCACAGAGGACACAGAGGAACCATCAATTCCACTTTCAATCCAGCTTTCAGCACATTCCGGCCGAAGGCCTGAGCTATTTATTTAGAATCGGCATCTCCCGATTCTAAATAAGAATTTCTTCTCTGCGCTCTCTGTGTTTCGAACGAGGGAAGCGAGTGGGCGGTGAATGGAAAAATGATTATCGAATTAATAAAAATAGATGAATACCGCTGGGAAGTTCCCAAAACCGGCGAAATGCGTGTGCCCGGCATTATTTATGCCAGTGAACAGATGCTAAAGGGCGAAAAACAAAATGAGCCCTTAAAGCAGGTGGCAAACGTTGCCACGCTTCCCGGGATTTTAAAGGCATCCATGGCTATGCCGGACATGCACTGGGGATACGGTTTTCCCATCGGTGGTGTTGCTGCCTTTGACTGGGAAACCGGCATTATATCACCCGGAGGAGTCGGCTATGACATAAACTGCGGCGTCCGCCTGGCAACAACAGCCCTTGTTGAAAAAGAAGTAAGACCAAAACTTAAAGACCTTGTAAATGCCCTTTACCAAAACATTCCTTCAGGTGTCGGTTCAACCGGGTCGATAAAGCTTTCCGTAAAAGAAGAAAAAAAGGTACTCAAACAGGGTAGCCGGTGGGCTGTTCACCAGGGTTTCGGCAACGATATGGATATTGAACACACTGAAGACAACGGATGCATGACTAATGCGGATCCTGATGTGCTAAGCAATAGAGCTCTTGAAAGAGGACGAAAGCAGCTCGGAACACTGGGATCGGGGAACCATTTTATTGAAGTTGGCGTGGTCGAAGCTGTTTATGATCAAAAAGCAGCTAACGTGTTCGGGCTCTTTGAAGGGCAGATAACATTGATGCTCCACACCGGCTCCCGTGGCCTGGGATACCAGATTTGCGACGATTTTCTTGCCTTTATGACCAAACATGTAAATAAACTCGGCTTTAATCTTCCGGATCGCCAGCTATCCTGTGCCATGATTCAATCTGAGCAGGGAATGCGTTACTACAATGCAATGGCCTGCGGGGCCAACTATGCATGGGCCAACAGACAGATCCTGCTGCATCGCTCCCGTGATGTGTTTTCAAAAGTTTTCGCAATAGGTCCCCGTGACCTTCAAATGAATCTGGTTTATGACGTGTGCCATAACATTGCAAAAAAAGAAGAGCATGTAATAGATGGGGAAAAACGTTTTGTATGCGTACACAGAAAAGGCGCAACCCGCTCTTTCCCGCCAGGGCATCCCGCTGTTTGTGATGATTATCGCGATGTGGGCCAACCCATACTTATCCCCGGTGATATGGGTACAGCATCATATGTTCTTGCAGGAACACAAAAAGCCATGGAAGAGACATTTGGTTCAACATGCCACGGCGCCGGACGCGTGCTAAGCAGAACGGCAGCGAAAAAAGCAAGCAAAGGCAGGTCCATCCAACGTGAACTCGAAGACCAAGGCATCCTTGTCAGGTGGACTGGTCGATCAACCCTGGCTGAAGAGATGCCGGATGCCTACAAGGATATTTCCCAGGTGGTTGAAGTGGTCCACGGTGCAGGAATTTCAAAAAAGGTGGCAAAGTTAAGACCCATTGCAGTTGTAAAAGGTTGACGGCTTCCTAAATTCTAATTAAAATGTTCTTATTCATATCCAATGGACTGCTCACAGCATTTTGCAATAAACGACCGCGAGATGCTTCACCATTGTGCGTTTCCCGCCGCAAGCGGCGCGCGAACCACTCAATGGAGCGGAAACCGCTTCGCGGCTTCACTTGCCACCTTGGGTAGGCAAAACGATAACCCTATAGACCTTGACAGAAAAACTGCGAACTTAAACAAGTTTTAAACTTCACTCTCAATTTGCGACAAGTGGCTATCAGCATTTCCTTCAAGTCAGGGGTTCCGCACATCTCGCGGCCGTTATAAATACAAAATGAATATCTTAGGGATAATTTCAACAATTTTATTAACTACTATTATGGCAGTTAGTTGTGCTGCTGAAAGTGACAAACAAATTAACTCCATTGGTTTTGCACAAATGTTAGAAAATGGAACAATTACATTGACGCTGGTTGCGAGAGCGAAAGGTATTGTCGGTGATGCTCAATTTATATACGACCCAGAACACAAAGACTATCAAATGGTTCTTGAGCATATTGGTGGAATAAAACCTGGTGAGATAAAAAATGTTCCACCCTGGCCGGACAAGGACTAAAATTGATAACAAGACATTTACACGTGGATCGAAATAAGCTTGGCGGTGAGGCTGCCAATCTTATTTCGCCCAGTGAAATGCAACGTTCGCAAACGGGTTCAAAAATACTAAAGGGAGATTTTCACAAAACCATGAAAATACTTATCTGTGGAAAAGGCGGCAGCGGTAAAAGCACAGTGGCAGCTCTTCTGGCCAGTGCCATGCATAAAAGAGGCAAAAGAATTTTTTTGGTGGATGCGGATGAATCAAATATCGGCTTATATCGTATGTTAGGGTTGGATATGCCTGTGCCGTTGATGGACAGCCTTGGTGGGAAAAAAGGATTTCGGGACAAGACAAAAATTACCGATATAACACTTGATGGCCCTTCGCAACTATTTCCAATAGATCTAAAACCGGATGGTCTGCCTGACGATTGTATCGCATCATTAGATCGAATACAGGTGATGTCAATAGGAAAAATTCACCATTTCGGAGAGGGCTGTGCCTGTCCTATGGGAAAGCTTTTCCGTATGCTTTTTTCATCCCTCAGATTTGAGAAACAGGATCTGGTAATTGTGGATACCGCTGCGGGTGTAGAGCATTTCGGGCGTAGTCTTGACGGGCAGTGCGAACATGTCTTGTGTATAGTGGATCCTTCTTATGAATCCATTATGATGGCAAAAAGGGTAGAAACCCTTGCCAGAGAAGCAAAACTGCCGGTATCTGTTATTCTCAACAAGATTACCCCTGAGGTTGATGAGGCTCTCACCATAGCACTCGAGGGTGTTACCATTATCGGACGTCTGCCTGACAACCGCTCAATCTTTTTGAACAATCTTAAAGGCAAGTCCCTAGACCTTGAAATGCCGGAAATAGAATCTGTTTGTGATGCGATTGAACACGCATGGATTTAATCTGAAGTATGTGGCTAATCGGAGGGGAAGGACATGCAGTAATTTTTGCTAATGAAGAACCAGTGTATGGTTTCCAGATCATTTTCTGCAAAATAGGGGTACGAAACTTGAGTTAAGATTCTTTCTATGGATTCAAGATGTGCTCGAGCTTCTGGAGG
>JASJGP010000125.1:0-3265 GCA_033791485.1 Desulfobacterales bacterium
AAGTGCCGGAGGCCGTACCATAGGTTCAAGAACGATGCCCTATACCGGTTTTATCCTTCTTGCCTTTATCGTTTTGCATCTTATTAATTTCCACTTTATAGATAAAACCAATACAACCATTTATCAAATAGTACACAGTGCATTCGCAAGTTTTACATATGTCGTTATTTATGTTTTTGCAATGATAGTTGCAGCGATTCATATAAGCCACGGGCTTTGGAGTTCATTTCAGACCCTGGGCGCCAACCATGTAAAGTACATGCCTTTCATCAAGGGCTTGAGTTATATTTTCAGTATAATAATTGTGATAGGGTTCGGTTTCCTCCCGATCTATCTTGCGTATATTGTTTAAGAGTTTCGTAAAAAGTTAAAAAAACCACTTTTTACGAATTCAACGTCATAATAAGGAGATAATACATGAAGCTTGATGCAAAAATCCCTGGTGGCCCGCTTGCTGAAAAGTGGGACAAACACCGGTTTGAGCTTAAACTGGTTAATCCTGCAAACAAAAGAAAATTTGAAATTATAGTTGTGGGAACCGGCCTTGCCGGGGGAAGTGCGTCCGCTTCTCTTGCCGAGCTTGGCTATAATGTTAAAACATTCTGCATACAGGACAGTCCCAGGCGGGCTCACAGCATTGCAGCACAGGGAGGAATCAATGCAGCAAAAAATTATACAAACGAAGGTGACAGCATCTGGCGTCTTTTTTACGACACTGTAAAGGGCGGTGATTTCAGGGCCAGGGAAGCTAACATTTATCGACTTGCACAGGTAAGTAATAATATTATCGATCAGTGTGTGGCACAAGGCGTTCCCTTTGCACGGGATTACGGAGGACTACTTGCAAATAGGAGCTTTGGCGGTGCCCAGGTTCAAAGAACATTTTATGCAAGGGGTCAGACAGGGCAGCAGCTTCTTCTTGGAGCATACAGCGCCCTGATGCGCCAGATAGGAACAGGCAAGGTTAAAATGTTTCCCCGCAGGGAAATGCTTGATATTGTGGTTATAAACGGAAAGGCCAGGGGCATTGTTGCCCGAAATCTGATTACCGGTGAAATCGAAACCCATACCGGTGACGCCGTTGTGCTGTGTACAGGTGGCTATGGCAATGTTTACTTCCTTTCCACAAATGCCATGGCATCCAATGCTACCGCCGCGTTCAGGGCATATAAAAAAGGGGCATATTTTGCCAATCCGTGTTTTACACAGATTCATCCTACATGTATTCCGGTTCACGGCGATTATCAGTCCAAGCTCACCCTAATGAGCGAAAGCCTGAGAAACGACGGTCGTGTATGGGTTCCTAAAAATCCGGAAGACAAACGCAGACCTCACCAGATTCCGGAGTCCGATAGAGATTATTACCTGGAAAACAAATATCCCAGTTTCGGAAACCTTGTCCCGCGGGATGTGGCTTCCCGCAATGCAAAGGAACAATGTGATATAGGCAAAGGCGTGGGTGAAACCGGTCTTGCCGTGTATCTCGATTTTGAAGATGCCATAAAAAGAGACGGAAAGGACGCGATTGAAAAAAAATACGGCAATCTCTTTCAAATGTATGAAAAAATAACAGCCGAAAACCCCTATGAAACACCTATGATGATTTACCCTGCGATTCACTATACCATGGGAGGTCTGTGGGTCGATTATAACCTGATGAGTACCATAGACGGTCTTTTTGTCCTAGGGGAAGCCAACTTTTCAGATCATGGGGCCAACCGTCTCGGAGCAAGCGCTCTTATGCAGGGTCTTGCTGACGGATATTTTGTATTACCCTACACCATCGGTGGGTACCTTACAGGAACAACTTTAGAGGAAGTAACCACCGGACATTCGGCATTCAAAGAATCCATTACATCGGTTAACGACAGTATAGAGAAGCTGCTTTCAATAAACGGAAAAAGAACGGTTGATGATTTCCACAAACAACTGGGACATATCATGTGGGACTACTGCGGTATGGCCAGAAATAATGAAGGGCTTAAAAAGGCCAGAGGAATGGTGCAACAGCTAAGGGAAGAATTCTGGGAGAATGTTGTTGTTCCAGGATCAAAGAAAGATTTCAATCAGAGTTTGGAGCGGGCAGGACGCGTGGCAGACTTTCTCGAGTTTGGAGAATTAATGTTGATGGATGCCATTTCTCGCCAGGAATCATGCGGCGGTCATTTTAACGAGGCGTATCAAACAGCCGAGAATGAGGCTTTGCGGGATGACGAAAATTTCTGCCACGTCAGCGCATGGGAATTTACTGGCAAAGATAACGAACCGGTACTTAACAAAGAAGAGCTTAAATTTGAGAATGTCGAATTAACACAAAGGAGTTACAAGTGACAAAGACTATAAATTTAACCCTTAAGATCTGGCGCCAAAAAGGACAGAAAAAAAAAGGAAGGCTCGAAACATATAAGGCCGTGGATATATCCACAGATATGTCGTTTCTGGAAATGATTGATGTCATAAATGAACAGCTTACCCTTGAAGGAAAAGAGCCTGTTGCTTTTGACCATGACTGCAGGGAAGGTATCTGCGGAATGTGCGGAGCTGTTGTAAACGGCCGTGCCCACGGCCCTGAAAAGGGGACAACCCTTTGTCAGCTTCATATGAGGCATTTTTCTGATGGCGATACGATTGTAATCGAACCGTGGCGTTCAAGGGCCTTTCCTGTTATAAAAGACCTGGCAGTTGATCGCAGCGCTCTGGATAAAATGATCCAGGCAGGAGGGTTTATTTCCGTGAATACCGGAGGAGCACAGGATGCCAACGCAATTCCGGTACCCCAGGATGCAGCGGAACTGGCTATGGACGCTGCTGCCTGTATCGGATGCGGTGCATGTGTCGCAGCCTACCCAACGCATCGCCAATGCTTTTTGTAGGCGCCAAAGTTTCTCAGTTCGCCCTCCTTCCCCAGGGAAAACCGGAAGCTGCAAAACGGGCCATATCCATGGTCAGGGAAATGGACAGGCTGGGTTTTGGAAACTGCACCAACGAAACCGAATGTGAAGCGGAATGTCCAAAGGAGATCTCTATCACTAACATTGCCCGGCTAAACCGCGAATTTTTTAAAGCCGGATTTATTTCAGCAGAAAAGCTATGATGAATTAGATAATTAAAGTAGTTTATATCTGATTTTTATTTGATAAGAGCTCATCTTTTCGTGTCCAATTGTTGCGGATCAAAAGTGGCGTATTTCAGGTTTTCACTGAAAATTCATTTGGATTTTGAACCCGCAACTCGTGACCCACAACCTCTTCACTATTTTCCCACA
>JASJGP010000126.1:0-4787 GCA_033791485.1 Desulfobacterales bacterium
GTAAAAACCCATTTTAGGTGTCTATACCTAATGGAAATAAAGTTGCCGGGGTGATCATGGCAGACCAGTTAAGTTCTCTTGACTACAAAGCAAGAAAATCGTCTCTCATTACTAAATGTCCGGAAGATCTACTTCAGGAAGTCTTGATGCGTATAGATCCTATAATATTCTAATTCCCAAGTACTGGCAATGTAACGAAAACTCTATTTTTAACATTTAAAATCGATATTTTAATACAACCCGTTTAAGGAAAAGTATTTAAGAATTCAGAGGTCAGCAATCTGCCCTTGTGCCTTTTTTTTAGTGCCCGGGTTCAACCTTATCCTTTTTTAATATCTCACCCTTGAAAACAAATACCTTAACCCCGATTATCCCGTAAGTCGTACGTGCTTCAATAAAACCATAATCGATATCCGCTCTTAGTGTATGTAAGGGAATTCTGCCCTCTTTATACCATTCGGTCCTTGCCATTTCTGCCCCGCCCAGACGCCCTGAACATCTAATTTTTACACCCATGGCGCCAAATCTCATAGCAGATGAAACACCGCGCTTCATGGCCCTCCTGAATGCAACTCTTCGTTCGATTTGAAGCGCAACATTCTCTGCAACGAGCTGCGCATCAATCTCAGGTTTTCGTACTTCCTGAATATCTATCATTACTTCATGAGATACTTTTTCTTCAATCTCTTTTTTCAGCTTAGAAATTTCCGCTCCCTTTTTCCCAATTACAATTCCCGGACGTGAAGTAAAAACTCTGAGCTTGATATGCTTGGACGATCTTTCGATTTCAATCTTTGAAATGCCTGCATGGTGAAGCTTGTTTTTTACAAATTTCCTTATTTTATAATCTTCCAGAATATAGTCAGCATAATTTTTTCCTGCATACCATCGTGATTCCCACGTTTTGACTATTCCTAACCTTAACCCTATAGGATTTACTTTCTGGCCCAAGCTTTCACCTCCTTAATTTATGTCTATTCTTCAGCTAAAATGACCGTAATATGACAAGTCCTTTTTAATATACGAGTGCCCCTGCCTCGCGCTCTCGCTTTGAAACGTTTTAGTGTCGGACCCTGATCTGCTATGATATTTTTAATTACCAGCGAATCTATATCTACACCTTCTTTTTGTTCAGCATTTGCCACGGCACTTTTAACTACTTTTTCAACAATTGCCGCAGCCTTCAGCGGCATAAATTTCAGAATATTCAAACCAGCCTCAACCGGCTGCCCCTTCACAGCATCAATAAGTTTGCGAACTTTCTGGGAAGAAATTCGTACATGCTTCAATACAGCTCTAGACTCCATTGATAAACGTTTCCTTTATTCCATAGTTTTAAGTTTTAGATACTGGATGTTAAGTATATGGTATTAAGTCAACTATTTGAAACCATCCGCTTAAAACCTGTTATATTTTACTACTTTAATTTCGACTTTCTATCCCCGGAATGTCCATAGAAAGTTCTTGTGGGTGAAAATTCACCAAGCTTATGGCCCACCATGTTTTCTGATATAAAAACCGGAATAGATTTTCGTCCATTATGAACGGCAATAGTAATGCCAACCATCTCGGGTACGATCGTCGATCGCCTTGACCATGTTTGGATAACCCTGTTGCTGCGACTTTCCTGGGCTGTCATCACTTTTTTTAATAATTTTGCTTCAATATATGGGCCTTTTTTTAACGACCGTGGCATAGTTTCTCCTTGCAGGCCTGTAGCCCACACATCAATAAATTACTATCTGTTAAGCTGTAAATAGCAAGCAGGTCATTTATCTCTTCGTCCGCCTTTTGATTATAAGGCGATCACTTTTTCTGTTCTTCCTTGTCTTGTATCCTTTAGCCAACATACCCCATGGACTGCATGGATGCCTTCCTCCTGAAGACCTTCCTTCACCGCCTCCCATCGGATGGTCCACCGGATTCATTGCAACTCCCCGAACTTTCGGTCTTCGACCAAGCCAGCGTTTGCGGCCTGCTTTTCCAAGAGATATCTTTTCATGAACAACATTCCCTATCTGACCAATAGTTGCTTTGCAGTTTAAAAGGACCATTCGAACTTCGTTGGAGGGAAGTTTTATCTGTGCATACCGATCTTCTTTTGCCATTAACTGTGCAAAAGTTCCCGCACTTCTGACAATTTGCCCTCCTTTGCCTGCACTCAACTCAATATTATGGATATGTGTACCAAGTGGAATATTACTTAGCGGAAGCGTATTTCCGGGCTTAATATCCGCATCCGGACCGGACTCAACCTTGTCGTTTACTTTAAGATCAACAGGTGCCAGAATGTATCGTTTTTCACCGTCAGAGTAATGCAAAAGCGCTATTCTTGCACTGCGATTCGGGTCATATTCTATTGATGCAACTTTAGCGGAAATTCCTGTCTTATCCCGTTTAAAATCTATAATTCGATAATGCCTTTTCTGCCCACCTCCGCGATGTCTGGATGTAATCCGCCCATGGGCATTTCGTCCACCCGTTTTTTTAATAGGCTTTAACAAACTCTTTTCGGGAGTTGAGCTTGTAATCTCATCAAATGTTGAATATACTTGAAACCGTCTTCCAGGCGATGTTGGTTTTACTTTTTTTACAGCCATATTTAAACACCCTCAAAAAATTCAATCCGTTCCCCGGGCAGCAAAGTTATAATTGCTTTCTTCCAGTCCCTGCGTTTCCCGATAATCCGGCCTCTTTGTTTTGTTTTACCTTTAACTTGCATTGTGCGAACATGGGCTACATTTACTTTAAATATTTTTTCGATAGCCCTTTTAATTTCAATCCTGTTAGCACTGCGATCCACTTCGAATGTAATCTGGTTTGACTTTTCTTTTTGAATGCTTGTCTTTTCCGTGACCAAAGGCCGTCTTATAATACCATAGTCAATCATTTAAGAAGCCTCCTTTCAATTTCATTTATGGAAGACTCCAGTAAAACTAAATATTTATATTTTAAGATGTCATAAACATTGATTCCCTCGGTTCTCATCACCTTTATATCGGGAACATTCCTGGAAGATAGATCCAGGTTTTCATTCTTTTTTTCTGTTACAATCAACGCATTGTTAACATCTAAGATATCAATTACTTTTATAAAAGCTTTGGTTTTGATCTTTTCCAGTTCAAACTGATCAAGCACTATAATCTTATGATTTTTTAATTTACTGCTTAAAGCCATTTTAAGGGCTAATTTTCTTTTCTTTTTTGGAACTTTGTAAGAATATGATCTGTTATCCGGTCCAAAAACAACGCCACCACCTCTGAGCAGAGGTGCCTTTATATCACCACGACGGGCTCGTCCTGTCCCTTTTTGCCTGAATAGCTTCCTGCCGCTGCCTCTGATATCGCTACGATGTTTTACAGATGCGGATCCCGCACGCCTGCATGACAGCTGCATTGTCACAACCTCATGAAGAACACTTCGTTTTATTGGAACATCAAAAAGCGCGTCGGGAAGTTCTCTTTGCGATACCTTCTCCCCTTTGCAGTTTAAAACATCTACTACACCCATAATTTCTCCGCTTAATATTAATGGCGTCGTAGAAAGTTCGATCTACTGCGTTGCAGTGGTTTTTCAGACACTCGGCATACTACATGTATTACCTCGTCCCTGAAAAACAACTGCGCCTTGTATATATAACTTTCTACTTAACCATTTATTTTTTAATGAATTTCAATTTATTAATAAACACAAGTCCCGATTTTGCGCCAGGTAAGCCGCCTTTTAACATGACCAGGTTTTCCTTTGGTCTGATATCAACAATTTTTAGATTGCGAGCCGTCATTTGACTGTTGCCGTATCTGCCCGGCATTTTTTTCCCTTTAATAACTTTGGCAGGCCATGCGCTGCAGCCTATGGAACCGGGAATCCTGTGGCTTCTGCTGCCATGGGTTTTGGGACCACCATGGAATCCGTGCCTCTTTATTACGCCTGAAAAACCTCGCCCCTTTGTGGTTCCTACGACATCAACTCTCTCACCTATTTCAAACAAATCTAAATTTAAAGTCTGACCAAGTGTGTATTCCTGCGGATTATCTGTCGGAAATTCTTTAAGAAATGAAAAACAGTTCTCTCCACTTTTTTTCATATGACCCTGTTTCGGCTTGTTAACGCGTGACCTTTTCTTCTCTCCAAATCCCAGCTGAAGTGCATCATATCCGTCCGTAGCAACCGTCTTTATCTGGGTTACAACACAAGGGCCGACTTCAACGACCGTTACCGGTATGTAGCTGCCTTCAGGAGTAAACAGCCCTGTCATTCCTAATTTTTTTCCTATTAATCCTTTACACATAATCCTTATATTTATTCCTCTAAATCAATCTGAGACCTTTTAAGAAACTTTCCGGCTATAGCTTTATCTCAACATCAACTCCCGGAGAAAGATCAAGTTTCATCAAAGCATCAACTGTTTGTTGGGTCGGTTCCAGAATATCCAAAATCCTTTTATGGGTCCTCATTTCAAACTGCTCTCGTGATTTTTTATCGACGTGAGGAGAGCGAAGAACACAGTATTTATTAATCCGTGTCGGCAAAGGTATGGGCCCAACCACTTTTGCTCCTGTTTTATTTGCCGTATCAACAATATCCGATGCAGACTGATCCAGAAGCTTATGATCATATGCCTTGAGCTTGATTCTGATCTTTGTATTTGTTGTCATTATTTTATTCTTTCTCTTTATTCAATTATTTCGCTAACAACGCCTGCGCCCACTGTGCGGCCACCTTCCCTTATCGCAAACCTCAGCTCTTTCTCCATCGCTATCGGGGTGATAAGCTCAGCTGTGATC
>JASJGP010000127.1:0-5389 GCA_033791485.1 Desulfobacterales bacterium
AAGTGACCCCCGGATTCCCCTTCTTAGAGATTGGAAAAGAGAATCCATCCGGCTGTCGGATTCGAATTGCTGTGTGATATCGTGAAGGGTGAGGATAAAACCTTTAAAGTCACTATGATTATTGAGAATAGGGACTGCCTCAACACGCAGGAGACGGTCTTGATTATCTGCAACAACAAAATAAGAAGCCGCGTCGGTTTCCTTGCGATTTAATTTATCAGCAATCTCGTCTACGGCGTGTACAATGAGATTTTTGTCAATTATGCTGAAAACCGACCGTCCAAGTCCGATAAAACGACCCGATTCATTTCCGCCAAGAGCTTCACGGAATCTGTTATCCTTATCTCCGATAAGGAACCTTTTGGCCCTTTTGTTGTATAAAAGAATCTGCCCTTCCCTGTTACAGATTATTACACCCTCGGGCAATTCAGCCATTAGTGCTACCAGAATATTTTTTTCTTCTTCGGATTCTGATTTTGCCTGCCGGATTCTTTCTTCTATGTTGTTTTGAAGTTTTTCAAAGCGTTCCGCCCATTCGTTGATAACTTTGGCAAGACGCACCACTTCCCCGCTTCCTTCCAGATGAATACGATGGGATGGGTTGACCGAATTAATCAAGATGCTTTCTTCGGTAAGTTTGTCCAGGGGAAGAATGTAGAAACGAAACACCCAGTCAAGACCGAACCCCAGACCGGCCAGCAATAGAAAAACAGCTGTAAATATATATAAAAAATTTTTCTTTAAAAGTTCCGTTAAAAAAAACTGCTCTCCCGGTAAAAGCTGGTGCCAGAATAAAAAAGCAACAGTGATAATAAAAAGTAAGGTAAATGCAATAGAAACTATTGCAAACCACATAAATTTATTATTTTGCTTCATTTTTATTCTTCAAGTAGTTCTTTAACTTTATCAACTATTTCAATATTAGAAAAAGGTTTGGTAATATAAGCATCTGCTCCAAGGGCCAGGCCCTTTTCTACATTTGCGTCACTGCCAAGAGCAGTTAAAAGGATAATTTTTATCTTATTCCACCGGGGGTTTTCACGGACCCTCTGACATACTTCAAACCCGTCAATGACCGGCAGCATAATATCGAGCAGAATCAGATCAACCTTTTTTTCAGCAATGATTTCCATTGCCTCTTCACCGCTAAAGGCTACCATTACATCATAGCCGTTTTGTTCCATCAGAAACTGTACAGGCACAATTATGCTCGGTTCATCATCTACGATAAGTATTTTTTTCGGCATGGCAGGAAGCCTTTAAGGGGTTATGAGTAAAAAAAAATAACCGGCACAAAATTGTCTTTATGTGCCGGCTATATCTTTTATAGTATATACCCCACATTTATTTTTAATGAAAAATATAAATATGCGATCACAAGGCTATTTTCTAGCCTTTGCATACCCTATACCCTCCAGAGCTTCTTTCATTTCATCTAAAGTTGCAGGATCATCGATTGTCGCGGGCAGCTTCCATTCCTTGTTATCCGCGATTTTCTGGATTGTACCCCTTAAGATCTTGCCTGAACGGGTCTTGGGAAGACGTTTGACCACTGTAGCGGTTTTAAAGGATGCAACAGGTCCTATTCGATCCCGTACCATTTGAATTACTTCTTTTATAATTTCATCATGGCCACGTTCAACTCCGGCATTGAGTACCAGAAATCCAATAGGGGTTTGACCTTTCAGCTTATCTTCAACACCGAGAACAGCACATTCCGCAACGTCAGGATGGTCGGATAAAACTTCTTCCATGCCGCCTGTTGACAAACGGTGACCGGCAACATTAATGATGTCATCTGTTCGGGCCATAACAAAGACATATCCGTCCTCATCAATAAAACCTGCATCAGCAGTCTTGTAATACCCGGGAAACTCTTCAAGGTATGCCTGAATGTATGCTTCATCGTTGTTCCACAGGGTGGGAAGTGTTCCAGGGGGAAGAGGAAGCTTAACAACCAAAGCACCTATTTCACCTGCTTTTACAAGATTGTTGTCCGGATCAACCACTTTAACGTCCCATCCCGGAGCCGGTTTTGTAGGTGAACCCTCTTTTACAGGAAAGGGATGAATACCCAGGCAGTTTGCGCAAATGGCCCAACCTGTTTCAGTCTGCCACCAGTGATCGATAACAGGACACCCGATATTTTTTTCAGCCCATTTGAGTGTATCGGGATCCAGCCGTTCACCTGCAAGAAAAAGGGCTTTAAAGTTCGACAGATCATATTTTTTCATCAATTCAGCTTTGGGATCTTCGCGCTTAATAGCCCTGAACGCTGTGGGAGCCGTAAACATGGTTTTTACTTTATGTTCTGATATGACACGCCAGAACGCGCCGGCATCAGGCGTACCTACAGGTTTGCCTTCAAATAGTATTGTAGTACAACCTTTAAAAAGCGGCGCGTACACTATATAAGAGTGTCCGACTACCCAGCCCACATCAGATGCAGCCCAGTACACATCTCCCTTGTCCACATTATATACATTCTTCATTGACCATTTAAGTGCTACTACGTGTCCCCCGTTGTCCCTTACAACACCTTTTGGGACACCGGTTGTACCCGAAGTATAAAGAATATAGAGGGGATCAGTGGCAGCTACAGGAACGCAGTCATGGGGCTTTGCATCTTCCATTACATCATTCCAGTCAAGGTCACGTCCAGCAACCATGGATGCTGTTTCCATGGGGCGTTGCAGAACAATACACTTTTCAGGTTTTGAAGATGACATGTCGATTGCCTGGTCAAGGAGAGGTTTGTAAGCTATGACTTTCGCAACTTCAATACCACAGGATGCGGATACAATAACTTTGGGCTTTGCATCATCAATGCGAACAGCCAGCTCGTTGGCCGCAAATCCCCCAAAAACTACAGAATGAACAGCTCCAAGACGGGCACAGGCCAGCATTGAAATTGCCGATTCTGCAATCATCGGCATATATATAAGTACCCGGTCCCCCTTTTTTACACCCTGGGCAGCTAATGCACCTGCAAATTTAGCCACTTCATCCCGCAGTTCATTATAAGTATATTTTTTTATCGTATTTGTGACCGGACTGTCAAAAATCAGGGCATCCTGATCACCAAGTCCGTTTTCAATGTGAAAATCAAGAGCGTTGTAGCATGTGTTGATTTCACCACCGGTAAACCACCGGTAAAACGGCTTGTTGGAGTCGTCCAGCACCTTATCCCATTTTTTGTACCAGTGGCAATCCTCAGCCGCTTCCGCCCAGAAACTGTCAGGGTCTTTAATAGATTTTTCAAAAGCCTCATCATACGGGTTGGTCATGTTATATCCTCCTTCAGCATGCTGCTGATTTATTATTCATGGTAAATTTCCGGAAGGTGCATATTCTTATCTGAGGGCTCGCGAAAAAATAACTTCACATTTTATAAATCCCGGATTCGGGCCGGGCGCCTAAAATGTAAACTTAATTTTACGCGAACCCTAAGCAAGAAAACTGCATATAGATTCCACCAGTGGCGAATGGAACATAAAGAGCTTTATGAAAGTGTTAATTCCGGCCGGAAAAAAAAGTAAATTCTTCCGGCCGGATTTTTTACCGTATCTTGTTATTACTACTCAGGTTGTCCGGTTCGCGGTTCAAAGTTCGTGGCTAATCATCCGATTAATTATCTGGCATATCGTAAGAAATGAAAACCCTTAACTCCTAAACCGTGAACCCTCGAACCTGAATAGTTACATCTTTTTAATTAGATGAGTATTCTAACCCCACAGCCCCCATCCGAATGATGCGGTGAACAGGACTGAAAAGACGACAAGAACTATCATCCATATATCCTCTCGTTTCATAATTATTATCTCCTATTAAACTTGTTAATTTAAGGTTGCTACTTCAGCTTGTTGCAATCCAAGTTTCACGGTTGAATGCTAAATTTTCATCTCTCTTTAACCTTGAACCCTTGAACTGTGAACCTTTCTCAAGTTAAGCTTCCTTAACAACAGTCATTGTCTCGGTTTCCATACGTGCAATCCTGTCCTCAGACAGTGTCGACATTTGAGCCTTGAAACACAGACCCCACATCATAATTATACCGAGAATCCACCAGGTTATCTGCCATGACCACAGAGGTGTGAAGCCTGAAAAGGAAAATGCCTTGTTGCCCAGAATACATGCAGGACCTATGGCAAAGAAATACCATACCGGCACAATGAACATCATAGCCTTGCGCCATGCCTTCCCGCTTTCACTTGGCGCATCAATATCATCCAGGAAGGCACGCACCTCATTTTGCCTCTTTATGGTTTCTTCATTATCTTTGAGTCCAAATCCTTTGCAAATATAGGCAATGACAAGACCTGTGAATGTCCCCCAGAATGCGCAATGCATGGAAAGCGGGTTTGGCCAGATTTTATAGGTCAGAAAAACGGCAATCATACCGCCTAAAACACCCAGAACTGCACCAATTGACGGGAACCTGAAACCCCATATTACCCCCAGAAGAAGTACGTACATGACAAAGCCGAAGGCTGTTGCAAGGGCTCCTAAAATAACCAGGGCAGCTTTTGATGTCAATCCAATGGAAAGTGCTCCTATGGTGAGGAGTGTAGCCAGAATTCTATTTACCCAGATTTGCTCGGCATGTCCTGCTTGCTGATTTCTGATATAACGCCAGTAAATATCCCGCAACAGGATCGAACCACCGGTACCGATATAAGGCGCTGCCGTGGAGTGAATGGCTGCTATGGCACCGAGAAAAACGACGCCCAGTACAAATGGCGGCAGAAATTCCTTCATCAGTGTCGGCACAATTGTTGCCTGATTTAAATTTTGAAAAGCTGGATCACCGGCAACTTCAAGAACTTTTGCACCCATTCCCTGGAAAGCTGTAAAAAAGAAAAGTGCAAAACCAACCACAAATGTGGACATAAAAGCCTGCTGCCAGGCAAGCGGTTTCGGTGATTTAATACCAAAGGTCCACATGGTAAATGCCGGAGAGGACTGAATACCCATAAGTGCAAACATGTATGTAAGAATCATAACAGCCGTCCATGCTGTTTCACCTGATGCTCCGCCAAGGCCAATGTTTATTACACGGGGAACTTCAAGAAATTTCACATCCAGGGCAGCAACAGCTACGGAAAATTTCTCCCATCCTCCGAACTGGGAGCCGGTAATTACGAAAAATCCAAGAAGAATAATACCGCCCACCAGGAGCACAAACTGAATGACTCCTACCCATGTGCTTGCTTTCAAACCGCCGGTACATACATAGAACCATACGATAAATCCCATAAAAATAGCACCGAAAGCAATCGGAACGCCGGCAATGATATGAAATAGTGCTGCCGACGCCATGAGCTGAACAGCGGAATAAAATAGAGAATATAAAACCGCGGTCGTTACAACCAGGAATCTGATCGGCTCT
>JASJGP010000128.1:0-4850 GCA_033791485.1 Desulfobacterales bacterium
GGGCGTCCAGATGTGGGCCGGAATTAAAAAGGCCTCATCCGAGGTTTCCAGTAAAATTTCAAAAAGATCCCGGGCATCCAGACCCAGAATAGGTCTCCCGTCGGATTTTATATTGCCGATCTTATCCAATTTGGCGTTAAACTTTTCGGCAACCGCCAGGTCCGGAATCAATATCAGGTTGTGATTTTTTCGGGTTTTAGCATTCTTTTTATATATATTGCTGATTTCAGTGGATAATATAAATCGAACCTCGGACCGGCATGACAAGGGGACTTCTTTATCGCAGATTCTGGCGTATTCGTCTTTTAGTTTAAAAAGACCAGGTTCGGCCGGTTGCAGTTTCTCACAAATTTCGGAGAACCATCCCGGGTAGGTAAAGTCACCGGTGCCTACCACTGTAACCCCTTTAATTTGGGCTGCGGTATATAAATTTTCAAGATCCAGATTTTTAGCCGTGGCCCTGGAAAATTTTGAATGAACGTGAAAATCGGCAATGAATTTCATTTGTCTCCTCTATCGTGATTTTCAAAAATACGTTCGAATAACCGAAAGTGTTTTTGGCAACCGCTAAACAAGAGATTTTGCTTGTAACAGGGGTCTAAACACGCTATATATTTATTTCACATGGTTTTCAATACTATATATGGTAGTTAACCCCAATTGGTACCGATCTATCTGGGATAGCCGGACAAGTTAATATAAATATTATTTATAACCCTATTTTAAGATATGAGCATTTCTTCCAGCAAGGTTTCGATCACCCAATACAATGTTCAGGGTAAATTAAATTCTCAGATAATAGATACGATTGCCGACGGGTTAACGAAACATACGATTGCGGATATCGATCAGCAGGTTTTAGAAAGAGCGGTGGGATGGACGTCTTTTGACAAACCGTTCCAGCCTGAATTCAGCGGTTCCTCGTTTGTTTATGGTAACTATTTTGTTTTTTCACTGCGAATCGATAAAAAGAATATTGCGGCTAAAATCTTAAAAAAACTTTACACCATTGAAGCCGCCCGGAGAATGTCGGAAAGCGGGCGGGATTATTTATCCAAAACCGAAAAAAAACTGGTTAAAGATCATGTCCAAAACGCATTGTGTTTGCGAATTCCGGCAACTCCTAATATTTATGATGTGGTCTGGAACTTTGAAGAATCCAGCTTATGGTTTTTTTCCAATCTGAAAGCGGCCAATGAAGAATTGGAAACACTGTTTTCAAAATCCTTTCGCCTGTCGCTTTTAAGAATTTTTCCCTATACTGCCGCTGACATATATTCAAACCTAAAGGATTCTCAACGCGATGAGTTACTGAATATATCGCCAACCCAGTTTGTTAAGTAGTTTATCCAGAACTCAGGCCTAAAAAAAACTGTATCTTTATTCATTTATTGAAAGTTAGGATATGCTCGATATTGCCGTCGCTTATAATCGATATAAATTTCTCGGGGAAGAGTTTCTGACCTGGTTATGGTATATTATCGAAAAAAATCAAAATCTATTAAAAAGTTTTGATCAAAATTTTGTTGCCCTGGAAGTTGGAAACCGGATTGTATTTGAAAACCGCCGCAAGGAATCGGCCGAACGCATTACCATTAAAGGGGAAGGTGCCGGGTTGGAAGAAGGGGTTCTGGCACTAAAAAATGGCGCCTTGGTCACTGAATTAAATATGGTTTACAGATCCGCAGAATTGGTATGGCAGTTTACTCTCAAAGGTGAGAGTTTAAATATCAGCAGTTTAAGTATACCCCAAACAGATTTGCCCGAATCGGATGAAGACCTCGAAGGATATGTACTTGAAAAGCTGTTTCTTTATGACAAATCGCTGCAATTTTTAAAAAATCTTTTTGCCCACTTTGTAAAATTGAGAATATCAAATGATTGGCAAGGCAAGGAGATCGCCACCATTAGAAAATGGATCCAGTCATCATAGTTAAATTCCGGATACACAGTGCAGCCAATTTATTCTAAGGCGGTAATTATATATTATTTAGTTATAAACATTGCTTTTGTCTAAAAGATATTCATATTTTGTTGATATCCTCATGGTTTTGAACACTTGTTTTTTGACTGACTAAATCATGCCGGTTATTAAGATAGTTATGGATGTGTTTTAGATAATTATTTTAGCTTAATTTTAAGTAATTTTAATAGTTTATAAAGTTATTAGACTTATCAACAGTGCATTGTTACCTTCTTCTTTTATTTAATTAATATTTAATAAGGAAATTAAATATGAAGGCTACCATTAATAAAAATGACATTCTGCCTGTTTTAGCCAAAATTCAGGGGTTGGCCGGACGTAAAACCAGTCTTGCCATCACAACCAACGTGTTGCTTAAGACCGTTGAATCCGGGATATCAATTATCGCCACCGATCTTGAAACCGGCTTCGAAGGCTTTTACCCTGCCAATGTTGATACCCAGGGCGTAATTGCCATTAATGCCAGGAAATTATACGAAATTGTCAGAGATTTTCCCAGTGAGGATATCTACGTCGCCGAAGTTGAAAACCATTGGATCAAAATCGGAAACCAGAATGTCGAATATCATATTGTCGGCCTGAATCCGGATGATTTTCCGGAGATTCCGAAAATAGAAGCGGTTGATTTTTTTGAGATCGATTCTACGGCGTTTCATAAAATGATTGAAAAAACGGTTATTATCAGCGGTGCTCCCGATGACAACCGGGCCCATATCATCGGAATTTATGCCGAACGCATCCATGAGGATAATAAAAAGCTATTCAGAATGGTTTCCACCGATGGCAGTCGCTTGTCTAAAGCAGATTTTATATTCGCTAAGGATTTTGATTTACCCCGGGGCGACAATGTATTGATCCCCAAAAAAGGACTGGTGGAAGTTGCTAAATTTCTTGAATCTGAGGGGCCTGTAAAAATCGGAATCAAAGATAATAATTTTATCGTCAAAAAGGAAAAAGAAACCCTTATTATCCGGCTGCTGGAGGGGGATTATCCGGAATATGGAGATATCGTTGCTAAAAAAGAAGGACAGGATATTTTATTGGATTGTCAGTTGTTTCTAATGATGCTCAAACGCATGTCCATTTTATCTTCAGATGAATATAAAGGGGTTATTTTTCATTTTACCCAGGACAAACTGGTAATAAATTCCACCAATCCCGACATCGGGGAGTCCAAAGAGGATATGGAAATTGGTTACAAGGGGGATCCGGTGGACGTGATGTACAACCCCAGATTTTTTATCGACACCCTGGGAGTGCTCGACGAAGATAACATTGTACTGAATATAGTAGATGACCAAAAGCCCTGTAAATTAGAGGGCGAAAAAGATAAATCCTATTTAAGCGTAATCATGCCGATGAGAATATGAACGAAGAAATAAACAACAACAATTATAACGAAGACAATATTAAAGTACTGGAAGGTCTGGAAGCTGTACGTCTACGACCATCCATGTATATTGGCAATGTAGATGTAGCCGGGCTCCATCATCTGGTTTACGAAGTGGTGGACAACAGTATTGATGAAGCCATGGCCGGATTTTGTAACCTGATCCAGGTGACCGTCCATACCGATAACAGTGTCAGTGTGGTGGATAACGGACGCGGTATTCCGGTCGGTATTCACAAGAAAGAAAAAGTACCGGCATTGGAAGTTGTGATGACCAAACTCCATGCCGGCGGAAAATTTGATTCCAATTCCTATAAAGTTTCCGGTGGTCTTCACGGTGTGGGGGTTTCCGTAGTCAATGCGCTTTCAAGTCTTCTGGAAGTTGAAATTTATTTCGAAGGCAAAATCCATTATCAGACCTATGAAAGGGGGGTTAAGGCCAGCGAATTGGTGGTGACCGGAGATACCAGTAAAACCGGAACCAAAGTGCATTTTATACCGGATGACCAGATTTTTACCACCACAGAATTCAGCTATGATATCCTTGTTCGCCGGCTGCGGGAACTTGCCTATTTAAACAAAGGTGTTCAAATAACCATTGAAGATGAACGCTCGGATGCCAAGGAAGACTTTCATTTTGAAGGCGGCATCAGTCAATTTGTTGAATACATAAATCGCAGACACACCAGCCTTCATAAACCCATTTTTATGGAGGGAATTAAAAATAATGTCCATATAGAAGTTGCGATCCAGTATAATGATACCTATATTGAAAAATTATTTTCTTTCGCAAATAATATCAACACGTTAGAGGGTGGTTTTCATTTAATCGGCTTCAAGGCCGGTCTGACGCGCTCTATCAATCAATATGCCACCAACGGTAACCTGCCCAAAAATATGCAGGGTAAAATTACCGGAGACGACGTCAGGGAAGGGCTTACTGCCATTATCAGCGTGCGGATACCCCAGCCCCAATTCGAGGGACAAACCAAAACAAAACTTGGCAACAGTGAAGTCAAAGGCTTGGTAGAGTCTCTAATCAATGAAAAGTTAAGTAGTTTTTTTGAAGAAAACCCAGCGGTTGCTAAAAAAATCATTGCCAAAGGGATTGACGCCGCCCGGGCACGGGATGCGGCCAAACGAGCACGTGACATTGCCAGGGGCAAAGGCGCCCTGCTCGATGCCACCCTTCCGGGAAAACTGGCTGAATGCCAGGAGTCTGATCCGGCATTAAGAGAGTTATTTATTGTAGAGGGTGACTCTGCCGGCGGTTCTGCCAAACAGGGTCGTGATCGCCGTACCCAGGCCATTTTGCCGCTTAAAGGTAAAATCCTTAACGTTGAGAAAGCCCGCTTTGACAAAATGCTCTCTTCAGCCGAAGTCGGCACTATAGTTACCGCGCTGGGTTGCGGCATTGGTCGCACCGAGTTTAATTTGGACAAGCTGCGCTACCACAGCATTATTATCATGACGGAT
>JASJGP010000129.1:0-3479 GCA_033791485.1 Desulfobacterales bacterium
AGGCAGAGGCCTTTTTTTTGCTGATACTGATTCAAAGCTACGGCCTGGAAGATATGCGGCTACCGAGGTTTGCCCATGGCGGAATATACTTTTAGAGGGTGTTGTACATGATGAAAATGCATACGTGATGGGAGGCGTTGATGGACATGCAGGGCTTTTCGGAACTGCCGGAGGTGTTTATAGTCTTTTATCGGCACTTTTGTCTGTGTACTATGGATATTCCTCAACTCATGTTTTCAAAAAAGAATTACTGAAAATATTTTTTAAAAGACAGAATAATACGGAAAAAGCACTGGGATTTGATACGCCATCTTTGCATAACTCAAGTTGTGGGGATTTATTTTCAAAAAAAAGTGTGGGTCATCTGGGGTTTACCGGGACATCTTTCTGGATGGATCTGGAAAGGTCAGTCATTGTAGTGCTATTAACAAACCGCATACATCCGTCACGCGATAATACCAAAATAAAAGCTTTCAGACCCAAAATTCACAATGCAATAATGAAATCGCTTTCAGGTGGGGGAAGGGAAAAATAACAAAGTGATAATTTTTCCTTGTAATACCAATATAATTCTGGTAGCGATTCCTTGCAATTTTTTAAATTTTGCAGTATAATAGTTGAAATAATAAATAGCACTTAACCCTATAACGCAACATGCCAGCTTTATTTAGCAACAGCTTCTTTTGGTGTAATACGATATTGTTGCGAGTTACGGGTTACGAGTTGCGAGTTGTTAATCGGAAACAATCCTTTTTTTTAACACGAAACGCGTAACCCGTAACACTTACGTGATAACCAAACAAACAAGTTGGAAAAGACGCATTATGGTTAGCGATAAATGTTGTTGTAAGGTTAATATGTGCAGAATTGAGGTGTTATGAATTTATTTTTTGATGGAATTTTAGGTATTTTTTCAAGTGATCTTGCTATTGATCTGGGCACTGCAAATACACTGGTTTATGTTAAGGGTCAGGGTATTGTTTTGATGGAGCCTTCTGTTGTTGCAGTGAGTGTAGACAACAGATCGAAAAACAGGGTGCTGGCTGTCGGCACTGAGGCCAAAAAGATGCTAGGAAGAACTCCTGGCAATATTGTTGCCATCCGGCCGATGCGGGATGGAGTTATTGCTGATTTTGAAGTTACAGAGGCCATGCTGCGGCATTTTATTCATAAAGTGCATAACAGGCGTACATTTGTCAGGCCGAGAATTGTTATTGCCGTACCATCCGGAATTACCCAGGTTGAAAAACGCGCAGTGAAGGAGTCTGCCGAATCTGCCGGGGCTCGCGAGGTTTTCCTGATTGAAGAACCAATGGCTGCAGCCATAGGAGCTAATCTTCCGATTACTGAGCCAACATGTAATATGGTGGTTGATATTGGCGGCGGAACAACCGAAGTCGCTGTTATTTCTTTGGCAGGAATTGTTTACAGCAGGTCCGTCAGGGTGGCTGGCGATAAGATGGATTCCGCTATAATACAGTATATTAAAAGGAAATATAACCTGTTAATTGGTGAAATGACCGCCGAAATTATTAAAACGACAATCGGCAATGCATCCCCTGATCCACAGGACCTTGAAACTATAGAAGTAAAGGGGAGGGATCTTGCATCAGGGATACCTAAAATTTTATCTATCGATTCGGAAGAGATTCGGGTAGCTATTTCCGAGCAGATCGATTCAATTATTGAAACGGTGAAAATAGCTCTGGAACAAACACCACCGGAGTTGGCGGCTGATATTGTAGACAGGGGGATTATTCTAACAGGCGGTGGAGCCTTGCTGAAAAATCTGGATAAGTTCCTCAGGGAAGAAACGAGCCTTCCTATTACCATAGCCGATGATCCGCTGACAACTGTGGCGCTTGGTTCCGGAAAAACTTTGGATAATATTGACATACTAAGAAAGGTTGTAATTACATAGTTTAATGTTTTCAAAAAAAATACTGTTGATTGTTGGTGCGATTGTTCTGATCGTTGTCAACATGATAATCCTTTATATTTCCGGCAGTCGCTATCGTTCATCCGGCTTCGGACGAGTCGCTATTTTTTTTATTGCTCCTGTGCAGGAGGCTGTTACTGATTCAGTAAGTTTTGTAAAAGGTATATGGAGTCACTACTTTTACCTTGTTTCAGTGGCGCAGGAAAACGATAATCTCAAAAAAAAGTTAAGTCGTGCTTTTGCAAAAAACAGTCAGTATAATGAAATTGAACTTTCAAATCAGCGCCTCAGAAATTTGCTTAATTTCAAGGAGACAACAACCAGTAAGATTTTAGCGGCCGAGGTTATAAGTGTAGATCCATCTTCTTGGTTTAAAGCTGTTATTATAGACAAAGGCAGTTCTGATGGTGTTGAAAGAGGATTGCCTGTTGTTATCCGGCAAGGTATTGCCGGGCAGGTTGTTGATGTCTCATCACGTTACTCAAAGATTATGTTGATAATAGATCGGAACAGCTCAGTAGATGCCCTGGTGCAAAGGACAAGGGCGCGGGGGATTATAAAAGGGGAGGCAACGGCGGGGCAGTGTCTCTTTAAATATGTCTTGCGCAAGGATGATGTCAGGGTCGGGGATACGATTGTTGCTTCAGGTCTTGATGGTGTTTTTCCAAAAGGACTTCCTATCGGGGATGTTAAAGAAGTTGTCAGGCGCAACTCAGGGGTTTTCCAGGAAGTAAGAGTTGTTCCTTATATTGATTTTGAAAAGCTTGAAGAGGTTTTGGTTATATTGAATCCTCCAAAGTATGAGTTTGTGAGCAAGTAATGACATACGGCTTTTATCTATGCGTTTCTTCTTGTCTGATAGTCCTTCAGACAACAATTGTGCCATACCTTCCTTTGTTTGACAATTTTTATGATTTGCCGGCTCTGTTTATTATCTATCTCAGCCTATATCGGCCTGTTCGTGAAAGCCTTCCTGTTGTCATTTTTCTTGGATTTGTAATGGACAGTCTTTCAGCAACACCTTTCATGCTGTATATAACAGCTTATCTCTGGTTATTTATAAGTATGATCGGGATTGCAAGAATATTACGGTTGGAGGGGAGGTTTCGCTTGCCGTTTATTGTAGTCTCGGGCGTCTTGATAGAGAATTTGATATTTATGATGACAGTTTTTGTGTTGGATTCAGGATTCCGGTTTTCCCTAACTGTTGTACGAAGTATTGCAGTTCAGTCTTTATGGGCGCTATGCACAGGGTCGCTATTTCTTGTGTCATTTGACTACTGTCATAGAGGCTGGAATGAAATTATAAATCAATATATTATACAAAAAGGTGTTTCAAAAAATGATAGTTTCTCAAAAAGTAAAAAAACCACTTTTTAAGAAACGTTTTAGTTTTAAGCTTAAGTAACTGATAAAACAGACAATTGATTTGTTATAAAACTTAACACTTGACAGTCTCGTAAAAAGTATGACCGATGGCATCGTTCCAAGTTCCATATACCCCCGCTAAAAATCAGCGGGATAAAAAGGCGCAGAGGTT
>JASJGP010000130.1:0-2958 GCA_033791485.1 Desulfobacterales bacterium
CTTACAAAAACGGAAAAACCAAGCTTCTCGGCTATTTTGTAGGCCAGGTAATGAAAGAGACCAGGGGCAAGGCAAATCCAAAAATAGTCAATGATTTGCTGGAAAAAATACTCGATGCCGGTTGAACAATTTACATAAATGGTTTGTCGTGATACACAATATGATGAATTCGTAAAAAGCCGAATTTACCACAGAGGACACGGAGCCCACAGAGATAACTAATTAATAAAACAAAATATTCTCTGTGTTCTCTGCGAACTCAGTGGTGAAAAATAATTTTTTATCAAACCATCAAACTTGAAAGGTTGAAAAATGAGTCCAGAACGTGAAACCATTGATTTTGATGTCCTTTTTGTCGGGGGAGGCCCCGCAAGCCTTGCAGGTGCAATAAAACTCATGCAACTTGCCAACGAGAAAAATATTTCTCTTGAAGTGGCCCTGATTGAAAAAGGTGCGGAAATCGGATCACATGCCGTAAGCGGCGCCGTATTGAACCCGATTGCTTTAAAAGAGCTTATTGTTGATTATAAGGAAAAAGCATGCCCAATCGAAACCACCGTCAGGGATGATGAATTCTATTTTCTCACAAAAAAGGAAGCCTTTAGACTGCCTTTAAAGCCCAGATATCTTCATAACAAAGGTTTCTACATTATAAGCCTTTCAAAATTTACAAGATGGCTGGGGGGAATTGCCGAAGATCTTGGCGTAAATATTTTTCCCGGTTTTGACGGGAAAGAAGTTCTTTATGCAGATGATGGAAAAACAATTATCGGAATCCGAACAGGAGACAAAGGTCTCGGGAAGGATGGTAAGCCCAAAGAAAACTTTGAGCCCGGAATCGACCTTATGGCAAAAGTTACTGTATTCGGAGAAGGAGCAAGGGGAAGCCTGATAAAGGATGTTGAAGAAAAGCTTCATACTGCTTCCGGTAAAATGCCCCAGGTGTATGAAACCGGCATCAAAGAGGTCATCCAGCTTCCGGAAGATAACTATTTTACAACCAGTAAAGGCAATGATATCCATGTTCTCGGCTATCCACTGGGCCTGGGTACTCCTGGAGGTGGCTTTATCTATGAAATGAAGGACGGCAAAATCTCAATAGGATATCTTACAGCACTTTCCTATGAGGACCCTATGCTCGATCCGTTTGAGCTTTTTATTGAATTTAAAAAACACCCTTTTGTGGCCAAAATAATCAGCGGCGGAAAAGTCATTGAGCAAAGCGCCAGGACAGTTCCCACAGGCGGATATTTTTCAATACCTGAACTGGCCGTAAATGGCGCCCTTTTTATCGGCGCAGGTGCAGCAATGCACAACACGCCTGCATTAAAGGGCATCCATGTTTCCATGAAATCCGGAATGCTGGCGGCAGAGGCTATCGTAAATGCTTTCGAAAAGGATAACTTGTCTAAAGAAACTCTTGGGTATTATAAAGAGCTTTTTGAAAAAAGCTGGCTAAAGGAAGAAATTTATGAAGGAAGAAACTTTTCACAGGCTTTAGATAAAAAAGGTCTGATGAAGTTTATTCATCTTGGCGCTCAATACTTCACAAAAGGCCGCGGCATTATTGACAAAATGCCCCTTGAGGAAGATTTTAAGACATTAAAACCTGTAAAAGCTGCAAAAGAAGATGAAACAAAACCGGACAAAATGGTTTATGATGGTGTTTTATATGTTGATAAGTTGACCGGCGTTTACCTGTCCAAGACGATGCACAGGGAAGATGAGCCTTCCCACATTATTATTCGCGACACGGATTTGTGTATAAATGAGTGTTATAACACGTACCAGTGTCCGTGCACAAAATTTTGCCCAGGCAATGTATATGAAATAGAGATTGACGAAAATACATCCGAAAGGCGGCTTAAGCTTAACCCGTCGAATTGTTTTCACTGCAAAACCTGTGACATCAAGGACCCGTATAATAATATCATCTGGACTTGCCCTGAAGGAGGAGGAGGTCCCGGCTATACGATAGTCTGAGACTTTCTACGACGCCGTCAGGTTTGAATTAGCCTTAATTCCATAGAAAAGAAATCCCATGGAAATTAAAAAACACAGAAACCTCCAGAATATGGCTGATATGCCGGGTGGTCCCATAAAAGTATCTAAAATAACAACCGGGGTGATAGCCATGATTGCTATACTGATCAGAGATTGAAATTCGATATCTGTCTTAAGAATACTTGCAAACAGCATTCCAATTATCCCATAAATCAAAACCTGAACCAGCCTGTACAAAAACGAACCCAGTACGAGAAAGGGAAAAAATACTACAGCCAGCCATTTTTGAGCAATTCTAAGCCAGCCGTAAATAACATCCTGATCAATTCTGAAATCTTCAATCTCTGACAGGGCGAAAACCTGGGTTTCCCTGTCACTTTTTTTAATTATGAGTTTTGTTTCAGTCAGAAGCATTACTGCATTTGTGTCATTAAGAGAGTTGATTTGACCTGTTGTATCAATAATAATGATATCTTCACCACTTTTAGGATCTTTAATAATATAGGGCTGATCCTGATCTATTGACGCCTTGCCATTTGAAAAGGTGATAGCAGGGAATTGGCTTATAAACGCAGGTGCATGTTTGGTTAGAAAATCTGATAAATCATAATGAATTTTAACTGTTTTCACAACCGAACACAAAGCAAGAAGAAATAATAGATAAAGAAAAGCATAATTTTTCCAGTTTTGCGCTACATCCCTGTAAAAGTCTTTTGAATAAAACGACATAAACAGGGGGTGAAAAATTGTGTATCGCCGCCGGTTTGTTCTTAAAAGAGGGGGCTGAAGAAGTGATTGAGGCCGCTCTGCTTTATTACTATCAGTGCCTGGCTTTGCTTTTTTATCAGCCGTTGTAGAATGATCAGGATCTTCTTCCATAGAAACAACTGAGCAGACTGCACCTGTCTTTTCAAAGGCCTCCTGGTCTTTAACTGCAGCTTGATAATCGAGATC
>JASJGP010000131.1:0-2854 GCA_033791485.1 Desulfobacterales bacterium
TATAGCTTCTGTATAAATTTGATGAACTCGTAAAAAGTCTTTAAATAAGCGCCGTATGGCTAAGTAATAAAGCTCATATATCCCAGCTAAAATTCAATGGGATAAAAAGGCGTAGTGGTTTTTCAGAGACGAGGCAATACATGTAGTATGCCGAGTTTCTGAAAAACCGCTGTAACGCAGTAGATGAGACTTTCTACGACGCCATCAATTTTAAAATCTCGCAAGCCGTTCAAGTGCTCGGTCATACCCGCTTATAACATTTTCCCACAAAAAGAACCTCATTTTCTTTACCAGCCTGCTCTGAATTTCTTCATATCTCTTATAATTTGAAATTATCAGGAAAAGTTTTTCAATTAGATCCTGTCTGCTTTTATACAGAAAGTGCTTATGGAACTCTTCAGGAAGTATCTCCGGAGATGAAAGCCTGTCAGGTAAGAGTGGAACGCATCCCATTAACGTTGCTTCTATCACGGAAATGCCGAAATTCTCCTGTATTGCAGTGCTTATAACAATTGCACCCCGTTTAAGCCACTTTTCATACTCCTCCCTTAAAGGTACATACCCAAACTGAAGTATTCTGTCCTTAAACTTCTTTTCCGCTTCTTTAAACTCTTCAGGGATCTTGCCGAAATTTTCACCCATAAGCGCCAAATTAAAATCAAGCCCCATTTTGTCTATCTCTTCAAGCGCACTGAAAAACATTTCACAGTTCTTGTCAAACCCCCATCTGTGGTTCCAAATAATAAGAGGAGGGTTTGTCTGTTTTTCAGCATCAACATCGCCGTCAAGTGGCAGCGTTATGCCCGGGTAAAGTACATCTGCCTTTTCACGTATTTTATCTGCAATTCCTTTGGGTCCGAAGTCACGCCCCTTTTTTAGAAACTCCGGTACGGCATTTAAAAAGGCATCCTTATGCATTTTTGAGTTAAACACAACCATGTCAGCCACCAGTGCAGTAGTAATGTTTATTATCCCCAAATGAAAGGCGCCTTTGTCTCCCGGCGGCTGCGGATAAGTCATCTGGTTTTCATGAAAATATGCCAGAACAGGCGGGCACTGTGAACCAACAAGCGCCTTGAAATCAGCCAGGTTGAAAAGATCGGTCACAATAATACCATCATATTTTTCAAGCAAAGGGATCTTATCTACAATATGAAGCGCCGCGCCAAGCATACGCCAACGCCAGTTTTCACCAGGCATGGCCACAATATCAATATTATGCGAGGAATGTGCAGACAGTCCGTTCACAAAAAGTGAATGCGAACCTATACAGTATGTTTCTATAAAAAGATAATTCAGAACAGTTCACCAAATAAATTGGATTTCAGAATGTATATTCAGGGTTCAAGGTAAGAAATATAACCATAAACGGTGAAATTGCAATAGTACCCGTTCACGCTCATTTTCAACAAAAAGCCGTCTTCATCTCCTTCTTTTCACGTTCAGGGATATCGTATTTATCTGCAATTTCGGGCCAATGCGTATTGATCAATTGTATTTTATTGATGATTGATTCTCCTTCATTTTGATCAATCCTAAAATAAGGGGCGACTTTTAATGCGATATCTGTATCCAGGCGGTTATCATTTTCGGAGATATTCAGACTTAAACCGTATCCATGAGGAACTGGATTTATATCATAAGCCGGGGATAGCTGCCATCCTTTTGGGGTAAGTAGAAATCCATGATTCCGTAAGTGATCATCGGTATTTGAGATACAAATAGAAAATACTATTCGTTTCCACAGTTCTTTTAGATCCTGAGTTGTTTTTGATCCATGCTGGATAAGAAATTCTGCTAATTCAAGATAGCTGACACCTGAAGTTGCATTATCTCCATCATTATATCCCAGCATTGTCATGGCTGATGCAAAGTGCAGTCTTTTATTAATAGAGACCCGATCAAATCTTTTTGTCAGAAACGTATGATGCCTGGAAGAAAATTTTTCAGCTTTGCACACTGGAACATTGATTCCAACTTTTATTGCCAGCTCATGAATAACCATTTCCCAGGCGCCTATATCTCTTTCATCATTTTCACTCGGGAATTTTGCTATCCAGAGATTTCCGTCAATGTCCAAAACCCCTGCTTTAGGCCTTGCTCCGCCTAATGAAGATCCGGGAGCTATAAGCATATTCAGCCATTTGCTGTAATCCGGTTTTTCCTCTGATCCGGTTCGTTCTATCTGCATACTTGCATATTCCAGATCTCTAAGAGATGTCCATGGAGGGGCGGCAAAGTTTCTATTATTATCAAGAAAATCACCATCCGGTTCGCTTTTGAATCTAAGAGCTCCCATTCTATTTCCATCAAATACACCGAGAAGAAAATCGGATTCCAGTAATTTATTTTCTGCTCTATTTTCAATTTCTGCATTCAGGGCTTCCCGGCGTTTCATAAGAACTCTTCCCCATCGATCGGGAGAGGAATCCAGAAACATACCAAAATTGGATTTATCCGGTTTTGTAAATTGAGGACCCGTATAATGCTGCAAGTCCGGATCCAGGATGTAGCCTTTGTCGGATTTAAGCCAATCGGAATTATATTCAAAAGAGAAAATTTCTTTGCCCCTAACATGTGAAAAAGCAAGAATTCCCATACATTCCGGATTTTTCATTCCTGCCCAATGAGCATAAACTATAATCCTTTTTTGCTCTTTGCTCATTTTATTTCCTTTTTGGAGCCCGTCTTTTTGTCAGCAATTCAGCATCCTGAAGCTTTCTGCCAAGTTCATCGTCGGCGGCAACCAGGAGAAAATCTTTATCAAGACCCAATACAAACAGTATTTGCATATATGTTCCCATCGCCACAGAAGGTGAACCTTTTTCGACAGCCCAGACTGTTGCTCTGCTTA
>JASJGP010000132.1:0-6573 GCA_033791485.1 Desulfobacterales bacterium
CCTCAAAATACTACATGTATTCCTGTGGTTAAAATTTTCGCCTTCCTTGATCTCGAACAAAATTGAACATTTTGAAACCACCTCGTGCTATTAGCTTTTCTTTAATTCCAGTTTTCTGAAATTAAACCATGTATCAAAAAAACCTAGAATAACAACAATAAGCAGAATTACCTGCTGAATGGCAATAAGACTGTAAAAGAAAAACCTGAGAAGCCGTGGAAATTGTTTTTTTTCAAAATAAAAAGATACAATTGCCATACCTTGAAAAAAGTATATTGTCATCAGGATTAAAATTCCATTTATTCCCATAAGTCGAACAGCTTTATCCGGTATCAGGAGTAAAATACCACAAGATATAGCCATCCATACAAGATATTCAGGTGCTTTCCATAAGTTAAGCAGCCCAAAGTCAGGGTAAAAAAGATTTTTTGTTTTAAGCAGCGGTTTTGCAAGCATCAAACTGGTCCAGATAATAAAAAGAGTTAAAGCTATTACAAGAGCCGGGATAATTCGAATAAGAACATACTGAAAACTTTCCATGGAACTGGAAATCATGTGAATGTTTTCTTCCGGAATCCCAATGTTTCTGTAAAGCTCAAGTGTAAGTTCCAGGTTTTTAACAATATAGCCTGATACAAGAGATCCGATCTGTATGCCGGTTATATTGCTATAAAAAAGAACAAATAAGATCGAGGAACAAAGCACGACGGTGCATGCATAAATAAACGTTTTTTCAATCGAAAGTTTTAACTCAATAAGTTCACTTAAAACAAAACCAATAAGCAGCAGTTCAATAAAGAAAAAAACATCGAAAGAGAATCTGCCGAGTATGATAATCAGAGCAATGATTGTAAAACCCGGGACAGCTGTTCCGATTTTTCTTCCGAATTTTGAGCGATAGAAAAGTGTAGGTAAGGGAACCAGGAAAGTGCAAAAAAAACCCAAAACAGGCGATTTAATCGATACTGCAAATAAAATACTTGTGATTGCAATACCAATTGCAATGTCCTTTAATACTTCTTTCCGGACGGCTTGAGACACCACCCTTTTCTCCCTTGATGTATTTCATCTATAATCCATCGTGCCAACATACGGCAAAAGTGCAATGGTTCGAGCCCTCTTGATCGTATGGGTTAAGGCACGCTGGTGTTTAGAACAGGTTCCGGATATTCGCCTCGGGAGGATCTTGCCACGTTCGGTTATAAAGTATTTAAGTGATTTTGGATCCTTGTAATCTATCACAAGGCTGCTGTCTGCACAGAATCGACAAACTTTACGACGATGAAACACCCTTTTTTTTCTTCCGGTATCATTATTTTGTTTTCGGCGGTGGTAGGCTGCAGCCATTTTATTGCTCCTCTTTATTGATTTCGGTTTCTGTTGTTTCAGCTTCTATCTCTTCAGTTTCTACTGTTTCAGTTTCAGAAGAGTCAGCAGGAATATTGTCGGTATCAGACTCATCGTCCTTTTCAGATACCTCATCAGGTGCATCCGCTTTCTTTTCGATTGCATCTGCTTCCTTTTCAGTTGCATCTGTTTCCTTTGCGGCTGCATCTGCTTCCTTTGCAGTTGCATCTGTTTCCTTTGCGGCCGCATCTGCTTCCTTTTCAGTTGCATCTGCTTCTTTTGCGGCTGCATCTGCTTCCTTTGCAGCTGCATCTGCTTCCTTTGCGGCTGCATCTGCTTCCTTTGCGGCTGCATCTGCTTCCTTTGCGGCTTCCTCAGCTTTCTTCCTGGCTGCTTCAGCTTCAGCTTCGGATTTAGCTTCAGCTTCGGATTTAGCTATAGCCATTTCTTCCTTTATATTTTCAATGTCAGCATCCTTTTCAAGCAGAACCGTCATAAATTTAAGGACCTTATCATCAATCCTGAAAAACCGTTCCATTTCATCTACAAGGGATCCCATGCCGCAGTAGTCGATACGGACATAGTATCCCCGGACTTTTTTCTTAATTTCATAGGCAAGTTTCCTGTTTCCCCATTCGTCCAGCATTACCAGGAACCCGCCCTCTTTGGGAATAAGATCTGTTGTTCTTTCTAAAACTCCGGCCCGTTCTTCATCAGCAAGATCGGGGTCAATAATGGCGATTGTTTCGTATCTTCTCATAAAACCTCCTTTTGGATATAAAAGCCCTGATACAAATTGATCAAAGCAAGGAAAAATAAAAATGTAACATTGATTTCAAAATTTGTTTTAGTATCACCTCAAAAGACGGAATGTCAAGATATAAAATACTTTACTGTAATTCCCGGTGAATACAGGGCACCTTTGAATTCTATTTTGTCACATTTAAAATTTCTCCTACTCTCCTTTATAACTTAAAAATATTACATCAATATTATCAACCAACAATTTCGTCAAAAATCTGACGGAGGGATAGGTTTTAAGCAAATATTCATACAGATATAAGAGTGGAGCTAAACCTCATCATCTTGATTTAACTTAATATACAATCGTTTTCAATCGATGTGAACATGGGCACGAAAGTTGCACCTGTATCATTAACAAGTCGAAAATAACAAAGGGCAGGCTAAAAGATTTCTCTGACAAAACAGCATGTTGAACTGCATCGCGCGACGATCTGGTTGGTAAGTGAAGGAAAATCTAAGGGATCTATCTTTAGTTTTATTACTCCGGCTTGTCCGGTTTAGATAAATGACTAAGATTTCGATTGAAAGGCGTTTTGGGATTAAAGTTTTTGGTGGTTTTACCCGATAGTCTCTTGAAGGGATTGAAGAGCCATGGAGGTATTGCATAGAAACGATCTGATTGCCTTTACAAAGCAAACAAAGAAGAAAAGAATCGGGTATGCATCTATGCTAATTACAAAAAATAAACATCATAACAAGGTTTGAGAAAAATGACTGAAAACATCGATCATGCCTGGGTTAAACTCAGCCCGGAACAGTTAGGCAAGCTTTATAAAAGGCATCGGCAAGGAGCTTTTGTGCGGACTGGTGCCAGTTTTTTCATGTTGCTATTTGCCTATGTTGCTTATTTAATCGATGCTATCCAGAAAAATCATATAATAGGTGTTAGCTTTTGCGTTGGGTATTTGATTCTGATAAACCCACCAACCTTATGGATTCTCAAGCATATCACCCGCGAAAAATTCTACGAAAATTTCTCTGTTTTAATCAATTTCCTCGAAATCCTCGGCTATACTGCCGTTATTTATTCTTTTGGTGGTGTCGATGCCTTATACTTAAGCCCAATTTATTGCGCTTTAATTGCCTATGTGGGTACGGTCGGCCCTACTAAGTTGCCGTTCACTATAGCCACTTTATGTTCAGCGACGCTAAGTTTAATGGTTGGTTTGGAGTTTTTTGGTTACATTCCACATCAAGCTCGATTGGAGGCCCTATTTCTTCCAGGCGGCTACCAGTTATCAAACATGCTAGCAACTATCCTTTTGCTTTATGTGGTGGCCTTTATCACCTCTTATACTGGCGGAATGCTTAGACAAAATAAAAAGAGGTTGCGCAAGCAAAATACAGAGTTAGAGAAATCACGTAGGGAATTAAAAATGGGTGCTGATAAATTGGAAGAAAAAAATGTGAGGCTGAAAATGGCGGTTGCCAAAGCACGTGAATCAGATCGTATGAAATCCGAGTTTCTGGCCAATATGAGTCATGAACTTCGCACTCCTCTTAACCATATTATCGGATTCACCGAGCTAGTCCTGGATAAAAATTTTGGAGAGTTGAACAAAGTACAGGAAGAATACCTTACGGATGTTGATCACAGCAGCAAACATTTGCTTTCTTTAATCAACGACATTCTAGATCTTTCGAAGGTTGAGGCCGGCAAATCGAAGCTACAACTTTCGGTTGTGAACCCAAAAATGATTCTGGGAAACAGCCTTGTGATGATCAAGGAAAAGGCATTGAAGCATGGCATAAACCTGGTAACAGATATGGATGGCATTCCTGAGACTATAACGGTGGATGAACGTAAACTCAAACAGATTATGTATAATCTGCTGTCCAATGCGGTGAAGTTCACTCCGGACGGCGGGGAAATCCGCTTGACAGCGGATTTAGCTGATGGCTCATCGCTGTTAGCTGATAGCAGCACGAAGAAGGTTTCTGATCAAGAACTAAGAGCTATAAGCTATGAGCTAAAAGCTTCACAGAAATTCATTCGAATTTCTGTGATTGACACGGGTATTGGCCTTAAACACGAAAATCTGGAGCACATTTTCAATGTTTTTGAACAAGTCGAAGCTTCAGCAAGCCGAAAGTATCAAGGCACAGGGTTAGGCCTGTCACTAAGCAAAAGCCTTGTAGAGCTTCACGGCGGCAGGATATGGGTGAAAAGCGAGGGAGAAGGCCAGGGTAGTACATTTTCACTGATATTACCAATTACATCCGGTAATTTTCGGGGGGTACAATGAACTCAGTCGTAAATCGACTCAGGCATGTGATGAAACGCTTCGTCATGGGTGGCGTACGGAAAGATCACGGCCTTGATATCGTTCGCAAGATCAAAATGATCAATGTTATCAGCCTGGTCGGAACAATAAACTTGATCCCCTTAGGATATTCAGCGTTTACAAAAGGCAACCCCTGGCTCGGTTTTTTTGATTGCGCCTCGGCACTTTTTCTATTGGCTAATCAGGTCCATCTGAAAACGACCGGAAAGCATAAATGGAGCATTTATTCGGGTGTGGTATGCACAAGCGTACTGTTTTTTTATCTTTTTTACACCGGGGGAGCCGACCATCCCGTGCACCTGTGGTTTTATACTTTCCTTCTGTTTTCCTTCTTCCTGCTTGGATCCAAAAAAGGGACGGCAGCAATATTTCTCCTGCTCGGCTTATCAATGCTCGCTTTATCCCTGAATGAGGGTTTTCAATCCATGGCGATATACTCTGTTCGCTTTCAAATAAGGTTTGTCGCATCAACGATGGTGCTTATCATATTTGCCTACTTTTTCGAATCTACACGGAAGGCGGCACAGGAAGAGTTGACAGTGAAAAACACAGAACTGGAGCAGAAAATACTAGAAGGAAAAGTAACGGCAAAAGCATTAAAACAAGCCACAAAAACTGCCGAGGCCGCCAACCGTGCCAAGAGCGAGTTTCTGGCCAACATGAGCCATGAGCTACGTACCCCGCTAAACCATATCATCGGTTTTACCGAATTGGTAGTTGATAAAAACTTCGGAGACTTGAACGAAACCCAAGAGGAGTACCTCACTGACGCGCTTCAAGGCAGCAAGCACCTTCTTTCGTTAATTAATGACATCCTGGATCTTTCCAAGGTGGAGGCTGGAAAGGTGGAGCTTGAACCAACAGATGTCGAGCTGAAGATACTCTTGAAAAACAGCCTGGTCATGATAGCGGAAAAGGCAATGAAGCATAATATAAAGCTGTCAACCAATATTAATGGCATTCCGGAAACCATAACGGCGGATGAACGCAAGCTCAAGCAGATTTTATATAATCTTCTGTCCAACGCAGTGAAATTCACACCGGATGGTGGAGAGGTGAACCTGGAGGCACGAATGGTTGACTGTGTCATTCGAGAAGGACGCAGACGGGAGGACCCCGAAGGGTTACAAGTTATAAAGGTCCAGGTTAAAGAAGAGCATGTTTATAATAGGAGATCCAGAAAGTGCTTACAAATTTCCGTTTCTGATACAGGAATTGGGATAAAATCTGAAGATCAGGGGCATATATTCAATCCTTTTGTCCAGGTGGAGAATTCAGCGAGCCGCCGGTTTCAGGGAACGGGCCTGGGCCTGTCACTGAGCAAAACCCTTGTAGAGCTTCACGGCGGCAGGATATGGGTGGAGAGTGAGGGATATGAGAAAGGAAGCACTTTTATATTTATTATTCCATTGTAGGTTTCTATTTTTTGGAGATTAACCATGGCAAATGAGACAGTTTTGGTGATTGAAGACAATGAAATGAATATGAAGCTGGCCAGAAGTCTCCTTCACATTGGAAAGTACAACGTGCTTGAAGCGTTTGATGCCGAAAACGGCATCCAATTGGCCCGAGAGCATCACCCGGATCTCATATTAATGGACATTCAGTTACCCGGTATGAACGGATTAACTGCCACTCGTAAGATCAAGAACGATCCGACGGTGAAGGACATCACTGTTGTAGCCCTTACCTCTTATGCGATGCAGGGAGATGAGGAGAAAGCGAAGAATGCCGGATGCGCAGGTTACATAGCTAAACCAATTGATACCAGAAGTTTTCTCGAAACCTTGGGTCAATTCTTAGTTTAGCTAAAGGGATCTTTTGCAACTAAGAAGCTGATTCCGGGGCCAAGCTTAAGGCAGATAGATTAACAATATCGGGTTCTTCAAACTCCATAGTCAGCATGGCAAAACCGATGCCTCATAGAATGTTTATACTATTACGCTGGGTCTATACACATCAAAAAGCCATTTCGGTGGTTTCTTTACCAGGGAATCTGAAATGAATTTTGAAGAAGAAAAACATGAAAAAATCAGCAAGATCTTATAGCTGGTTGATAAGTCTTAGATCTCTTCAATCCAGAGCGTCGTATCAGGGGTTATTGATGTGATCAACGATCCGGAGTCAGGCGCAAAGG
>JASJGP010000133.1:0-6969 GCA_033791485.1 Desulfobacterales bacterium
CAGGTTGATACTCCTTTAAATCGATTCATAATTACCTCCTTTTTAAAGTTAACGGGTTTTTGTTGCAGTCCTAATACGTAGCAACTTTGATGCCGGAATCTATGATTTCTTATTTATCATTTTATATAGTGCCCGTCCAGAAATAAAACAGTTTTTCCAAGTTCAAGTCGAAGATCCCGGACTTCGAGCGGGGGAAGGCGATATTTTTAACCACCCCAGTACGATCTGCCAGACGTACTAGGCAGGTAGCAATGCATGGAGTATTTCGAGGATTAAAGTTTGAGCCTGACGCAGATATTTGGCAGATAAGTGCGGACTTCGAAATTGTACATTTTGGAACCGCCTCTTTATATAAACCTTTTCATCATCTCATCAATTATCTCATTTACGTTTTCGGATGTAATATTGAGTTCGCGACATATCTTTTCCGCCCTCGCAAATCTGTGCGAGCTATCCATATCACTCAGACGCGAAAATATGCCCAGTCGCCTTCCCACCTGGTATAAAGCCTGGTGGTTTGAATCCATGGACAGGAAGCTTTGAATAACTCCTGTCATATATTCTCTGTCATCGGGGAGCACGCCTTCCACTTCCTCAAACAGGTTCAATATGTGATCGCTCTTGACAACACTGTTTATACCGGCAAGCATTTCCAGAAAAAGGAGAATCTCTTTGGCCATCATGACATCATTGCATTTTTCAAAATCACCTTTCAGATAATCTTCATACAGGCCTGTACCGTTTGGAATAGCCAATGTTCTTAGGCGAATAAAATCAGGATTAATCCGGTTTAATGCATCGGCAGTTTCCAGTGCATGAATCTCGGAATATTTTCTTCCTCCAAGACCCGGCATAATATATTCCGAAAGCTCAATCCCTGCTCTTTTCACCTTAAGACCGGCCTTTATATGTGTTTCTTTTGTAACACCCTTTTTTACCATTTTAAGAACCTGGTCGGAACCTGATTCAAGACCTATATGTATTCTGTTCAATCCGGCTTCCTTTATAGCCTCTAAATCCTCGTCTTTTATCCTGGCAACTGTATGTGATCTTGCATAGGAAGTTATACGTTCCACCTGACTAAAACGTTTTTTCAAGTGTTTTAATATTTCTATAAGATCGGCCGGCTTTATAATGAGGCTGTTTGCATCCTGGATAAATACTGATTTCATACCTCCTGCAATCCAGCTGAATGCAGCGTTAAAGGCATGTAATTGATCTGGTTCGGCTTTTTCTGCAGCCTGCCGGATATCTTTTCGACTTATGTGTCCGGAATTATCAGACAATTTTTGAAGTTTTTCAACATGGTTGCAAACCGAATCAATATCTTTTTTAACATGCTCTACAGGACGAATAGAAAATTTCGTTCCCTTGTAAACCGGACAAAATGTACAACGATTCCATGGGCAGTTTCTTGTTAAACGAATAAGCAGGCTGTTTGCCTCGCTTGGTGGTCTTATCGGCCCCTGTTCAAAACTGTTGTACTTTTCAACAGCTTTATTTTGAAAGTTCATTCTGAGAATATCTCCATGTTTTTTAATTTTTTGTGAAAAGTTCATTTTGAATTGTATCCTTATACGGTTTCTCTGTGTTTGGGCAATAGATATCTTTTAAAAAACCAGAAACCTGCAATAGACCTTTGACAAACAGCTATGATTTGAAATATGGTTTATCGAGATAACAGGCAAGTCCTCATCATTTCCAATAACTGATATGGAGCACATTCAAGATTGAAAAAATTACGAACCATTATTTCGGTGGTACTGTTTCTGGCTTTTTCCTCTTTAATATGCTTTTTTTTGGATCTTTCACAATATGCAAAAAAGCCGGCGGATACTACCCCTGGAAAAAAGGTTGTGATTATCCAGCCGGGCCAGGGATTTAATACAACTATTGAACAATTGTTCACAAAAGGTATTATCAAGAATAGATTAAAGTTCAAGTTATATGCGACACTTAAAGGACTTGATAAAAGCATACAGGCAGGAGAATATCTTCTTTCCCCTGCTATGCCTCCTGCCATAATTCTTGAATCCCTCGTCAAGGGAAAAGTTAATCTTCACAAAATAACAGTTGTTGAAGGTTATAACCTGCAACAGATTGCCGATATTGTCGCCAGGGCAGGGTTTGCATCCCGGACCGATTTCTATGCTGTTGCAACAGATACCTCGTTTGTACATGAAAAAGGTATAGATGCAAAAACTTTCGAAGGTTATCTTTTTCCTGAAACCTACTATTTTCCAAAAGTTACTACACCAGAAAAAATTATATCCACAATGCTTGACCGGTTCCGCTCGGTATTTACCACTAAATGGAAAAAGCGGACCGAAGAACTAGGCTTTTCGATCCATCAGGTTGTAACACTTGCCTCTATCATTGAAAAAGAGACAGGAGCACCATTTGAAAGGCCAATAATATCTTCTGTTTTCCATAATCGTTTGAAAAAAGGGATGCGCCTTGAAGCCGATCCTACAGTAATTTACGGTATAAAGAATTTTAACGGCAACCTTACAAGAAAACACCTGACAACGTGGTCGCCTTATAATACATACAAAATAAAAGGACTTCCCGTAGGGCCTATTGCCTGTCCAGGAGCCAAAGCGATAGAAGCCGTCCTCTACCCCGCTGATACCAATTTTATCTTTTTTGTTTCAAAAAGGGATACAACCCACAAATTTACAACAAACCTGAAAGATCACAATAAGGCCATAAGAAAATATCAATTGCGAAGATAATCGTTTATCCTTGACTATTTACTTGATTTCATGGTATTTTTTGAAAAAGATAAAGAGATAAGGCACCAAGGCAAAAGACCCAACAATGATGAAATCGAAATAGTCCGATTGATACGGTTTCATAAAAATTATCACCGATGGCTAATCAGGAGAATACTGCTATGGGAACAGACAACTTAATATTTTTAGAAAATATAGAATGGTTTGACGATACAGGCAAGGAGCTTGTTCACCGCATACCTGAAAAAGGCTCCGGTGAAATTAAATACGGCGCCCAGTTGACGGTAAGAGACAGCCAGGCCGCAATCTTTTTCTACAAAGGAAAAGCAGTGGAAGCTTTTGGACCTGGCAGACACACACTGAAAACCGCCAACATTCCCATATTAACCAAAATTATCAGCATTCCCTGGGGTATGACCAGCCCCTTAAGGGCTGAAGTTTATTTTGTGAATATGAAAGTATTTACAAACCTTAAATGGGGCACAAGAGATCCGGTTGCATTCAAGGATTCCGAGCTCGGGTTGATTAGGCTGAGAGCCTTTGGTGTGTTTAACCTTCAGGTTGTCCAACCGGTGCTGTTTATTAACCGGCTTGTCGGTACACAGGGGATGTACACAACCGAAGAAATTGAAGAATACTTAAATCGTGTCATTGTATCCAGATTCAATGATTTCATGGGAGAAACCATTGACTCAATCCTTACCCTTCCTGATAAATATGATGAATTGTCTGAAGGGCTTGCCAAACGATTGCAGAAGGATTTCAGTCATTTCGGCCTCGGTCTGACACATATTTATATGAACTCCATTACACCACCGCCCGAAGTACAGCAGGCCATTGACGACCGTAGCCGTATGGGCGTCTTTAAGGATATGAACAAACTTATGCAGATGAAAGCAGCCATGGCCATGGAAAAAGCCTCGGAAGCCGAAGGCGGATCAGGAACCGGAATGGGTATGGGTATGGGGCTTATGATGCCTGCCATGTTTGCTCAGTACTTTGCATCGGCCAAACCTTCTGATCAGCAAACAGGCAGCGGTGAAGTATTTACATGCCCTGAATGCAAAAACCCTATACCGACCAATTCAAAGTTTTGTCCTTCATGCGGACACCAGCAGCTTGTTTTCGCTCAATGTACAAATTGCGGAAAAAATCTCGCTCCTAACGCAAAGTTCTGTTCACGTTGCGGTAATCCTACAGAAAAAAAGCCTGAATCAAAGGCCTGTTCAAAATGCGGTACAGAAAACCTGGCTGAATCGATTTACTGCGACGAGTGCGGTGAAAAGCTCTAATTTTCTCATAGACTATCAATGCCCGCAGTGCGGAGCACCGGCTGTTCTTGATGAAACGGACCGCCTTTTTTTCTGCGAATACTGCCGGGTTAAATCTTATCTTATAACAAAAGATTATTTTCGCTACACGCTGCCCAGCAAAGCCCCGGAGAATAAAAAGCTTTTATATTTTCCCTACTGGCGTTTTAAAGGGATGCTCTTCTCCTGTGGTTCAGACGGTGTCAGGCAAAAATTTATAGATGTCAGCCACCAGGCGGTCAATTCCCATTTCTTTCCTATTTCCGTTGGATTTCGCAGCCAGGCTCTTAAACTGAAGTTCGTCACGCCTGATACTGAAGGCAGGTTCCTTGAGCCTGATCAGCCATTTGAAAAAGTAATGAATATATTTGAGGAACGATTTAAAGGATCTCTGCCAAAACCTGTATTTCACCAGGCACATATAGGTGAAAGCCTCAGCCTGATATATTCTCCCTTTTACGTAAACAACAGGGTATATGATGCCGTATTAAATGAACCGGTCACCTCATCATTGCCCGATGATTTTGATGAATCGAATTTTTCAGGTGGACGTCCTGATTGGCAAATTGGGTTCCTTCCTACCCTGTGCCCTGAATGCGGCTGGGATCTGGAGGGACGGAGAGACTCTCTGGTACTCATTTGCAAAAACTGTGACTCGCTATGGCGACCTGATGGAAAGAAATTTGAGAAACTTCTATTTGCACATATTCCGGAAAAAGAAAAAAATATTATCTATCTTCCTTTCTGGCGTATAAGGGCGGATGTGTCTGAAATAGACCTTAGATCTTACGCGGACATGGTTAGATTTGCAAACCTGCCCAAAGTCGTTCAGCCGGAATTCAGTGATATTAAATTCAGCTTCTGGTCTCCTGCGTTCAAGGTTCGACCTCAGACTTTCCTGCCCCTTGCGCAAAAGATGACTCTTTCCCAGCCTCAGGGAAAACTTATATACAAACTTCCTGTCTCTGAGCTTTATCCTGTAACATTGCCATTTTCAGAGGCTATAGAAACCTTGAAAATAAACCTGGCCGGTTTTATGAAACCGAGAAAAAAGCTTCTGCCCAAGCTCTCTGACATTAAAATACGCCCAAGAAGCTTTTTGCTGGTTTATGTACCATTTATAGAAAAACACCACGAGCTCATAGAGCTCTCATCTAATTTTGCCATCACCAAAAACCAGTTAAAAATGGCCAGTAACCTGTAACCAGTATCCGTTTCCCCGGTTCAATCCTGGACGAATCATATTTTCGCAAGGAACCCGTGCGCCTCTGCCTTATTGCTTTGCTCCGGGTTCACGGTTCACAGTTAAATTCTATTCACAATTGACAATTAGAATTGTGAATTATTAACCACCAAACTCCTTTCCATTCAACATTCGATGTTGGACGTTTGATGTTCGATGTTCATTTTTTGGTTGTCTTTATTTTTTCAGCCTTCTGCCTCTGTCCCTTTCCTTGCCCTGCGCAGCCGGAAGCGAAACATGGGTGCTTTTTACTCTTCCTTCCAGTCCTCGCCCCATTCTTCTGAAGCTTCCGATTCCCTGGATAGAACGTCAAGTTTAACGGCCTGTACTTTGCGGTAGACATCCTGGAAGTTTCTTGCCTCTTTGTTTACCGCCAAAAGATCGTTTTCTATCGAAATGCCAAAAAGTTTTTCATTCTCTTTTAAATAGGGAAGAATCAGATCCCAGTCAGCCTGGGTTAAATCGATGTACTCACCACCGTTTAACTGCTCATCAACTAACTTCCTATGGGGATCTCGCAAATAAATAGCACCGCCTGTTGCCAGCGAGAATAGATTAGAGCCCGGATACGGAGTCGCCTGTTCAATGATATTACCATCTTCATCAAACTGGATTCCGTTTAAAATAACAAAACCTCCGCCGTTTAGCGGATCACCGGCCATAAAAGATTCTGCAAGGTAATCAAGACAGGTACCGTTTATCACAACCCGTGGATGACCGACAGCATTTATGAGCGGACGCCCGGCAGCATTACCCATCACATATACTTCTCCGCCTTTTGCACCATACATGAATGTCTGGCCCACATCACCGTAAATAACCAGTTTTCCCCGTTTCATAATCTGACCCAGCTGATCCTGAGCATTACTGTGAACATAGATTTCCAGGCCGTCAATACCGGATGCCAGGTAGTCACCGGAGCTGTCATACACATCTAACCTGACGCCATCCGATTCCTTTGCCAGACCACAGGCACAAAACCGCTGGCCCTTGTATCCATAGCAGATAAACTGTTTCCACCCCGCTTTATATGCAGCAACAATAAGGCGTGAATCGCAATCTTCCCCTTCAGGTGGAAATTCTTTAGCATTTAAAACCAGTATTTTCTCCCTGTCCTGTGGAGCACGCAACTTGTCTTTTGTAGCCCAATCAATGTGGCGATAACTGCTCAAACTGTTTTCATTTATTTCGGGAATAGAGTTAAAAACCGTTGTTAAGCTTTCTTTTATTATATGCAGCACAGAGCTGCGCTTCTTATTGCCTGTAGGAAAGCGGCGGTCATTTAAATAGGTCAAAACTTCTATGACTTTTGTCTTGGCTCTATCGCTGCTGTCTGCCTGTTGAACAAGTTCCATGCAAAAATATTTGAAAGATGCATAATCCCAGTTTTGCATATTATTTATGCAATAGTCTTTCAAAACTGAAATGGCTGCATTCGCTATTTTTTCCCTTACAAACATGGAGATTTCCACGGCATCCTTGGCACTTGATAACTCAGTATCTTGCCTGTAATGTACCTGGTCCGGTGCTGTCTTAATAACTTCACCAAACTTGTTAGTGCAGACAAGCTGTTTTACGCCGTCTCCCTTTCCTGAATCTTTTAGGGTGAAAAGAAATGATCCGCCGTCAGACGCACTTCCACCACGAGCGTTCCAGTACTTATCGGCCACAGGACAAAAAC
>JASJGP010000134.1:0-6886 GCA_033791485.1 Desulfobacterales bacterium
GCAATATTCCATCTGCTGATCCGTGCTGCTCGCTTTGGAATAGAGCTGGAGTGCAAATTTTGAAAAATCTCTGACCATAAAGTCAAAGATCTGATCCATGAGATCGTCTTCAATATTGTCGATCTTTACCTTTTCAATTAGTAGCTGTCCGTAAGCAACCAGAGTAAAAATTTCCCCCACTGTCAGCAAAAAATCGATATCCTTTGCCTGTTTTTTATCGGGCGTCGCCTTTATGAGAAATTCCTTGAGAACTTCTATCTGCGATTTGAATATGTTTACATTGGGAAGTTCAATGCTGTTATAGGCGAGATTATAATCGTGGAAACGAATGCCCCCCAACCCCTTAGTAGGACCCTGGTTAAAAAGAAATTCGTCATTGTTCAGGTCATCCCTTTTCGGTATATCCGGAAATTCATCAGGATTGAAAAAGTAGTTTGCCATAAATTTAATGATGAGCGCCATATTTACATGAACGGTCCCCTCCAGTTTGGGGAGAGCCCGGATATCTCTTGCCGCTGATTCAAAATACATATCCTTTTCAAAGCCTTTGGCGGCGATGACATCCCAGATAAGATTGATGACTTCCTCACCCTGGGTGGTGACCTTCATCTTTACCATGGGATTGTAAAGCAGATATCGTCTGTCATCTTTTGATGCACTCCGCATATAATCCGAAGCCCTTAAAGCAAAGAGCTTCATTGCTGCCAGGCGGGTATATGCATCCACGAACAATCCTCTAATGTGGGGGAAATCTGTAACATGTCTATTATAAAGCCTGCGATGGGCCGCATGGGTGATGGCTTCGTAGAATGCATGAGTGCAGATACCGATTGATGCCCATCCGAGGTTATACTTGCAGATATTGATGGTGTTAAGAGCCGAATCCCATGCCTCCCGTCCCACTGTAAGGATATCTTCCTTTGTGATGGGATAGGAATTAAGTGCAAATTCAGCCACATAATTCTGGGAATTGGTTACATTTTTTACCAGATCAAATTTTTCATGCTGTGAATCGACCACAAAAAAGACATACTCATCGGTATCAGAATTTTTCCCGAATACGGAGACCAGGGCAGCCTTATTGGCATTTCCGATATAGTATTTTCCGCCGTCCGCCATGTATTTTTCTTCATCCAGCGGGGTCAGCATCATATCCGTTGAATAGATATCAGCGCCATGTTCTTTTTCAGAAAGACCGAAGGCGAATATGCCGCCATCTTTCAACCGTTGCGCTGTTTTCTGCTTTACCGCCTCATTTTCCCCCATCCAGATGGGACCCAATCCCAGCATAGAGACCTGCCAGGTGTACCAGTAGCACAACCCATAAAAACCGAGGATCTCATTAAAAGCGCAATTACGGAATGTATCCCACCGGGAATCTTCATCTCCGTATCCGGCCGGCGTCATAAGGGTTGCAAAAATCTTTTCTTTTTTTACAAACTCTATAAAATCTGCATACCATAACCGCTCATGGTCGTCTTCTTTGAGCTTGTTCTTTCCCTTGTTTTAAAAAAACGCGATGGTTTTCAGCATAATCTCTCTTGATCTTTCATCGAGGTGTTCATATTTTTGTTTTTTAGGATTTAATAAAATCATAATTTTCTCCCTTCACTATTTATCAAATGAGCCAATTTAAAAAAGTTACCAAGATTAACTAAATGTAATATAAGCTGTTTGTACAATATAAATCAAGAAGAGATACTCTGCACACTTTTCACGTCATTTTCTTTAATAAAACTTTAAACTGAATAGATGCCCCCCTTATTGCCTTTGCCAAGGTTAAATGAGCTTACTGATGTTTATGGTCAGCATTTAACCGATTTTTGTCAAACAATGAAGGGTTTGGCAATCTTTGTTATTCTTTCCTTTATACTCTTTTGGAAACTACTCAGGTTCAAGGGTTCACGGTTCAGAGGTTCCGTTTTGGGAGGATGAGCCTACGTGCAGAAAATCGTTACCGCTTGACATGTAGTCTACAATTTTCTATATTTCTTTTACCAAAAAGGAATTCTCATCATTTCCAGCGCTTACTGAAGCTTTAATGTGACTGTACTCCTCGTCACGAGATATAATGCAATTAGCCCACTGTTGAAGCTGCTTCCTCTTTGGTAAAGGCCTCATAGTATTACGGCTTGAACTATTAGCAAGAGGGTCAAACCAATGAGTATCAGGCTGGATAAAATACTTTGTGCAACCGATTTTTCACAGTTTTCGACTGTTGCGTTGCACTGCGGGGTTAACCTTGCCCATCAATTCAATTCCCATCTTTTAGTATCCCACACAGTTTGCTTTCCACGTAATCAAATATACGGCACGGCTGCATCTACAGGGGGCGGAGAACAGAGAGAGCAGGGAGAATATGCTCTTAAAAAAATCAATCAGTTTATGAGAAACCAGAGACTAAATTGGGAGCCCCTAATAACGTATGGTGAGCCTGTAGATGAAACCACACGTCTGACCGATGAAAAGGATGTAGATTTAGTTATTGCCGCCAGTCATGGATTTTCAGGATTGAAACGTATTCTGCTCGGCACTGTGGTTGAGCGGATGGCTCGCAGGCTTTCCAGGCCGCTTCTCGTGACACGCGTGGCTAAAAAAATATTTCCCGAAGATAATCTTTTACAAACGCCGCTGGAAATTAAAAGGATTTTAACGGCTTGCGATTTTTCACCTGGTTCACAAGGGGTTCTTGGTTACGCCCTGAGTTTTGCTCATAAATTTAATGCCCGACTTTATCTTATGCACGCCATTGAAGCTCCACTGGATGAAGACCTTGTGAATCCAACTGATGCGCCCTATGGAGAGGTGCAGCAATTTTTAGAGGATAAATTACGTAAAAAACTCGCAAAACTCGTACCTGAAGAAGAAGCTAAAAACTGTGACCTGAAAACCGTCCTGTTTCACGGGCTTCCCGGTGAAGGACTTTGTTCATATGCAACCGAAAACAATATCGATTTGATTGTTACAGGTGTTCGCCATCGTGACGCTTTTGAAAAAATGCTTATCGGTTCTACTACCGAGGCAGTGCTTCGCCATGCACCATGCTCCGTGTTGACAGTACCCCCGGTGGTTTTAAATGGCCGTGTGGAAGATAAAAAAATAAAGACTGGAATTGTGCGGGATGAGAGATACTTAAATCATTTAACGGGAGAGGGTCATCCTGAAAATCGCAAAAGATTGGAAGCGATCTATACCATGCTTGATGAGCCGGATATGGTTGGACGTTTTGCGTCCATTGATCCAAGGCCTGCTGAAAGAGAAGAACTTCTTTTGCTTCATTCCCCGGAATACATAAACAAAATCGCTGCAACTGCCGACAAAGACGGTTTTTCTTTAACCCCTGACACACACACGTCACCAGGGTCTTACGAAGCAGCACTTCTTGCTGCTGGAGGACTCTTTGAAGCCATTTCCAGGGTGGTTTCAGGCGAACTTGCGAATGCCTTTGCCCTGGTGCGGCCTCCCGGACACCATGCCGAAAGGAGCCGCGGGATGGGATATTGCCTTTTTAACAATGTGGCACTGGGCGCCATATTTGCCCGTGAATTTCTGGGACTTAAGCGAATTCTCATCGTCGATTTTGACGTTCACCACGGAAATGGTACCCAGCATTTTTTCGAGCAAGACTCTTCGGTTCTATTTTTTTGCACCCATCAGTATCCTCATTTTCCAGGCACCGGTTGTTTTACCGAAACAGGGCTTGGTGGGGGAGAAGGCTATACGGTAAACATTCCCCTTGGTAAGGGTTATGGCGATGGTGAATTCATCGCTATATTCGAAAAGCTGCTCAGACCCATTGCCCTGGAATTTGAGCCGGATCTTATCCTCGTTTCCGCCGGTTTTGATATCCACAAAAGCGATCCTATGGGCAAAATGAAAATCACCACAAAAGGTTTTGCCGGGTTGACCCGATCTATTATGGAAACAGCGGATATATGCTGCGGCGGTAAGCTGGTTTTTTCCCTTGAGGGAGGATATAACTTAAAGACTATCGGGAAATGTGTGAAGGTTATTTTAAATGAGCTGGCCGGGCATACGATTTGCAGCATACCGGAACTGACAGCCAGAGCTAGCCGGAAAAAATTCGACCACGCTTTCAAACGTTGCAGGCATGTTCATAAACAGTTCTGGAAAAACCTGTAGGGGGATCTAATGAATAAAATTAAGATTATGGAGTCATCTGTAGCAAAATGGAACCGGATTATTGAAGGTAAAAGTTCGGATGGAGGTGTACTCGATTGTCCTCCGTGCAGGATTTTTTACATGCTGCTGTGTATCGGATGTCCCATTGCAGAACATACCGGGAAAAAGTTTTGTAAGGGGTCTCCATATATTCCCTGGTACTGGCACCAAAATAATGTTCATGGCAAGATAAGAAAAAAGGTTTACTGCCCTGAATGCCTCCGCCTGGCAACTGATATGCGTGATTTTATGATAGAGATAGTTGAAAGCATGAAAGAAAAGGAAAAGGCAATAAGTTCAAGGAAAAACAAAAGTGCTGTTGAGGAGTAAACTGTTGAGGCTGGTTCAACCGAAAATAAGAATTGAGAGATTAAGCAGTGACGGATAGTCTATTGTGCGCAATCGCTGCAACTATAGTTGCCGTTGAAATCGGATTGTTGTTTTTGGCCGGGTTTACACTCTTTAGAAGCTGGGGGCATACTTTTGCAGAGGCGGCTGCATATGCTTTAATCACCACGCTTATGCTCCTGTCATGCCTGCTTCAAGCTGCCTTTTTGATTGGGTACCCGCCCATTTCAATAGGAGCCGAAGCTGCATTTACCATACTTGCAGCAATTATGGCCTATCGACTGCGCCGGTATCTCAGCCAGGCCTGGCTTGTCATACGAAACTTTGTTTCAGGCCATCCGGTTGCATGCACCGTTCTTTTAACCTGCTTTGGCTATCTTGCCACGCAGGCATTTCTTATTCCGCCTGATAGTATTCACTGGGAAAACCTGGGGCAGGTTCTATGGTTTCAACAACATGGCAGTCTTTTTAGCACCGGCGCTCAGGCGTTTTTCCCGGTTAATACCATTATTCTTCCACATCTTTTATTACGTTTTCACACTGACATGGGTATAGGTCTTTTCGGCTTAATGGCTTATCTATCCATCGGCTTTTCCACCTATGCCCTTGCCCGCCGTTACTCATGGCCTCCAACGGCATTTACCGTCACCATGGTTGTAATGAGTTTTCCTAGATTTGTATATATGGCTACCTCTCCGGGGTACGAAATTATTCCCGCAGCTGTTGCTGTTTTCTGTCTTCTGGCCATTTACCGTGTTGTGGAACGACCGAATATAAGGGATCTACTTTTTTTATTCCTGGGCATCCTGTTTTGTATTTCGGGCAAATGGATGTGCCTTGCTTTCCCCGCAGTTATTTTGCCGCTCTCGTTTATTCTGCTTTTCCGGCGCCATGGTGCTTTGGCATGGTGGAAACTCATCAAAGATCATCGATGGCCTGCACTTTTAGCCCTGCTTCCGGCCGTGATATTTTCCCAAACCTGGCTTTTTATATATAATTCGGTTTACCGTGGAAGCTGGTTAGGTCCGGAAGACACAGCGGGATTTGCTTATAACACCGATGGCCTTTATGGTGCTCTTGCAAACATGATTCGCTATTTAATGGAAAGTGCTCATTTTACAATGCCGGTAGATATTATCTGTCAATGGATGGTCCATTTCAGTATTGCAGGTATGTTTCAAAAGGTTTACGATTTTTTAATCGCACCTCTTTTAGGGAATCTTGGAGCTGCAGTTCCTTTTAAAATAGCCTGGATACCTGGTGAAACTCTGTCATGGTTCGGTCCTTTCGGTTTTTTTCTGGCCATGCCCGCTGTTATTTATGCGCTGGTGCGCGGACCGAGGCGACTTAAGGCCACTGCAATTGCACTTGCCGGCTATCTTATCCTGCTGGTGCTGATCCCTGCCTGGACCTCTGAAAATGTTCGCTTTTTCAGCATATTATATGCATGCGGAGGTTTTTTTATTGCGTTTTTCCTTCCTCCATGGCGATTTACAAAAAGAGGCAAGAAAGGACTGCAGATTGCAAGCGCCCTGCTCCTTGTTTATGCCTGCTCCAGCAATATGATGAAGCCTGTAATCGGCATTCAACCGGCACTGGATGGCATAAAAAATTTAGTTGTCGGCAATTACTCGGATTCCGGAAAATTTTTCCATGATGCTGCAAAAAAAAGCGTATGGATGAACACTGACTGGGGGCGTGACCGGTTTTCACTGTCAAAACAACTTTTTGGGGATGACCGGGTGGCTGAATGTGACGGCCTCATTGATACTGGATCGAAAGTCGGAGTCTGCTTTAAAGATCCTTCTTTAATATATCCTTTTATGCTGGCCTGTAAAGATGTTGACTTTGTACTGTTGCCTTCCAAAAAAGCAGGAGCTGAAAAAAAAATTGAGCTTTACAAGCCGGATTATTTTCTTTGCATTGATACTGCCTTGCCATTTTTCCCTGCCGGATCTCGTCAATTAAAGATCTGGCAATCAGGCAAAACGGATTCAACAATAAAAGGCGCCTTGATTCAGTTAAACAGGGATTATCACAGGAATAATTAATATGATTTTTATCAATGTGACGGATTTCACACCTATTATGTGATATATTTCATTGCGCTTGCCATTGCCTCGATATATACTATCCCCAAATTAGACGGTCTCGTTAAAAGCCCAACTTCTGCGTTGTGCTGCATTTCGTAATCATTCAACGTACCATAAGTACGCCTCATGATTACAAAACTTGCACGCCTTGAATTTGAACTTTTTACGAAACCGTCTAAATCGGACTTTTTGCATGAAAATCCATAGTTCTTTATAACTCTATGAAATTTAAACAAATATTATTATTAACCCAATTGGATTGA
>JASJGP010000135.1:0-4795 GCA_033791485.1 Desulfobacterales bacterium
CTTTCAAAGAATCGCTCCATGGCCGGAGCAACTGCCCCACCGCAGGGTTTATTTTTAATAAAGGTGAAATATTGATGGCGTCATAAAAAGTATCAATGATTCCCCATTTTCATTTTCTTCACCTGCTCGTTGTAAAATGAAATCACTTCTCTTCTTCTCAGCATTCCGATAAGAATACCATGATCGTCGTCCTGTACAACAGGAAGACTGTCTATGTTTTTTTCGGTAAATTTTTTAAGCACGGAATTAAGATCGTCGGAAGGCGTGGTAACAATCATGTCAGAAGTTCCTATGTCCTTCATCATAACCAATTTTTCTATCTCACTTGAAAAAAGGACTCCCCGGATATCATTAATAGAAAATATTCTGACCAGTCTTTTGGCTTTATCCATCACCGGAAAATAGTGCTGCTTTGTCTCGGAAAAATATTTTTTAAATTCTGAAAACATCATATCCTCTGGAATCAGTTTTACATTCTTAACATGTTCCGTAAGGTCTTTTACTTTTATGGCCTGCAGGATATCCACAAAAAAATCGCCTGCGTGCGCCGGAGAGTCTATCTTGCTTTTAACCTGCTTTTCGTAAATAGTCCATTTCTTTGCTGCAAGGTAAGATACCGAACAGACGAGAAGGCTCGGCAGGAGCAGGTGATATGAATTGGTCATTTCGCTTACAAAAATAATCGTTGAAATAGGTGTATTTGAAACAGCGGTAAAAAAACCGGCCATGCCCACAATAACAAATGCTCCCGGCTCAGTCACAATCCCCGGCATTATCAGGTGAAACACTTTGCCCACAACACCGCCCATCGCACCGCCTATTACAATGGATGGACCAAATACGCCACCGCTTCCCCCTGACCCAATAGAAAAGGAAGTAGTAAGAACTTTGCCGATTGCAAGGGAAAGCAAAAATGGGATTGTCAGTTCATTATTAATCGCCATCTGGGCAAACCCATACCCGAAAGCCAGGCAGTGACTCCAGTAAAAACCTATAAGACCGGTGCAAAGCCCTCCTATAGCCGGCTTTATGTGGTTTGGAATTTTGATGGCTTTAAAAAGCCTGGTTACTCCATAAAAAGACTTGATGTAGAAAAAACCGATACCAACAAGAACAATAGCCAGGACAAGATACGGCCCCAGTTCCAATGGATTGCGAAATTTAAAAGCCGGCGACTCAAATAATGTTCCCCATCCAAACACCAGGCAGAAAAGACAGTAAGCCACTACTGAAGATATTCCGGCAGGTATGATTACTTCGGACTCGAACTCAGGATCTCTGTAAAGTACTTCTGCAGCAAAAAGAGCGCCTGCCAAAGGAGCCCTGAAAATACTCCCGACCCCGGCGCCTATGCCGGCAGCCAGCATTATCCTGCGCTCCCTGTCAGACAGTTTAAGTTTTGTTGCCAGAAATGAACCGAAACCGGCTCCGATCTGGGCGATGGGTCCTTCCCTTCCCCCTGATCCGCCGGTTGTCAGAGTAATTGCCGAAGCAATGGTTTTGATAATGGGAACCCTGCCCCGAATATAACCCCCGGTTCTGTGATAGGCATTTATAGCTGCATCCGTTCCGTGACCTTCAGCTTCAGGAGCAAATGTATATACCAGCCATCCGCTCAGGATACCTCCGCATGCCGGAAGAAAAAGAAGAATCCAGCGATTAAAGGTCGTGCCGGTGGGAGTAAGTAAATGATGCTCACCGGCAGGGGCAGGTGGTCTGTAGCCCGCCATAAAATCCATAAAATAATGGCTGCCAAGCTGGCACAGATAATGAAAAACAACCGATCCAAGACCGGCAATGATACCGATGATGATAAAATAAAAAGTCCATTTGCCTGCCTGGGCGATATTTGCTGACTGGTCCTTACCGACAAAGGCTTTAATACTATTTTTTAATCGATCCAGCATAATAAATCTTCAACCAGACAGGTCTTTTACTCCCTGCAGGATAATATCGAACAGCTCCTTAATATCACTTTCTTCCACGCACGAAAAAGCAACCCTCAAATTCACATCGTCAATGGAAATAAGCCCTACTCCGTATTTGTCAAGAAGGTGAACTCTCAACATTTCGGCATCAACAGTCTTCAACCTGATGCACATAAAATAGCCTGAATTAAAAGGGTAAACGTCCCATGCATCCTTGTACTTTGTATCCGATAGTACTTCTTTTACACGCTCCGCCCTTTTCTTGAGTATCGTAAATTTTTCTTCTTTTTCAGCCGGGTATTCATCACTGAGCATAGACCTTAATACAATAGACTGGCTGAGATGAGGAACATTGGATATATTGCCCCTTACACACCCTGCCGTCTTTTTTTCAAGGGCATCATATATAGGCGCAAGCTTTCCTTTAATTTTACAACCATAGGTAATAAAGCCGACTCTTAAACCCCATGCAAAATTCTCCTTGGTACATCCGTCAAGCTTAACTGCAAGAAGTCTGGAATTTTTCCCGCAAAGTCTTGCAAAAAGAGATTCTTTTATGGATTCCTCTTCATAAAAAAGTCCAAAATAGGAATCATCAGTAACAGCAAGGATGTTTGTACCTGCCTCGGCCTGGGTTATAAGAATTTCAACTATTTTATTTCCTTCTTTTTCCGTTACCGTATAACCGCTTGGGTTATGGGGATAATTTAAAATCACGATAAGTTTTTTATGTTTCCCTGCTTCTTCTCTGATTTTATCCTCAAACGCTTTGAGATTAAATTTGCCGTTATCCGTAAAAACCGAATACTGGCTGATGTTCGCGCCTTTCCTGACACTTAAAATCATATTGTAGTTTCCCCACATCATGTCAGGCAAGATTACTACATCCCCAGGATTGACCCACACGTCGGCAAAAACACTGATCCCGTGGGTAATGCCGCAAGTCACCACGGGAAGGGAGACTTCCTTGCCGGAAAGGGAAAGATTTTTCTCATATATCGATTCCTGCCATTTCTTACGCAATGCAGGTATGCCAAAAGACGGCGCATAGGTTAATGACTCACCCGGTCGGATATCGTTAATGGCAGTCATAACCGAATCAAACCGCATTGTCCGGCCTTTTTCCTTTGCTATTCCGATGGTTGCGTTTATCCGGTGGGCTTTTTCCTTTGCTTCCGCGCCCTGGCTCAATATCCCTTTCGGGAAAAAAAGCTGCCTTCCTATATCGGACATCATCTCCAGTAAAACAGGATTATCCTTTTCAATATCCTGGTTGAGTTTGGTGGCAATAGGATTCATGGATAAAAACCTCCCTTATAGAATGTATTGAAATTTACATTGGAAGTTAGTTTCTTATAGTTTGCAGATAATAGATGTCAAGGGAAAAGAAGTTGGAAAATCAATAAGATGTAAATACGTTGGATGAATTGCAGAAAAAAACCCCGTTTGGAAACCAAACGGGGTTCACCTTAGGATCGAAAGGAGCATTACCTGTTTCCTCTCTTGGACGCCTTAAGCGGATTGATCTTCACTTTTGTGCCGTTAGATTCCGAAACAATATGAGTTGCCATGTTGCATTTTCCAACTTTCCACTTTAACTCCGGATCAGGGCATGCTGTGCAAAACCAGCCTGAAGAAAACTCAGAACTGCGATTGCAACCATTACACTCCTCCACGATCTCGTGGCAAATCCCGCCGTTGTACGAACATCCCTTAGCAGTCATAAAGGGACATTCCATACCTTCTTTAATAGTTGTACAAACCAATGTAACCACCTCCTTTACAAATAATAAAAAGCTCAAAAAAAAGGCCGGGAAATCAGTCTTCCCGACCCGAACGAAAAACTGCCGGAACATAATCAGACAATAGCTGCTTGTCAATAATATTTTTCTTATTTTATACCGTCTTTTACAATTAAACTTCTAATCATCGCATCTGACAGGGATTGATTTTTAAGAAAAGATAAGTTAAAAACCAGATTAAAAACAATTGGACTTTAATATGAAACACAACAATCCATGAAAGGATATTTTCAATAATGGAAAAAAGTAATATCAGCGAAAACGAACGCAATTTTTTAATTAAACTTTACGAACTGACACAGGGAAACCCATCTTCTCAGGTATCCATGTATGATTTGGGAGAGGCCATCGGGCTGGATCGAGATAACGCCTTAAAAACGGCCGAGGTGCTGTTCGGATTTGGATTGGCTGAAATCAAAACCCTTGCAGGGGGTATCGGCATTACCGAAGCCGGCCTGTCTGAGGTAATGAAAAACGATGCGGACAAAAAAATGGCCGGAGCTACCGTTTTCCGCCTTGGCGATGCACCCCTTATTGATGACACGGGTCAAAAATCGGTGGAACAGATTATTTCGGGCATTAAAACCCAAACAGGCAGCCTTGGACTGGACTACGATTCACTGGAAGAGCTGTTGGCCGATTTAAAGACCATAGACGCTCAGTTAACTTCTTCCCGCCCTAAAACAAAAATTATCCGCGAATGCTTTCAATCCATTATCGATGTCTTACAAAAGGTCGATGCCGATGAACTTGTCAACCAGGTCAAAGGGCTTATCCAATAATGAATGGAGATCGAATTGTTTTGTCCCGCTGGAAGCAGAATTCGTGTTTGTTTCGTATTTCGAGCTTCGAATTTTTTAGATCTTGATTCAGCTGCAAACCTTTTTTAATTCAAAAAGTCAGTTATTTATATGATGTGGCCGTGGGCTTGGAAAAGAGCACTTGATTTTTAATCAAAATATTGACAAAGTAATATATTATAACGATCCTGAGATTTTTACATCTTATGCCAATAGCACCCCATTAAAAGCAACCATACGGAACTAGACCTTTGCAAAACGGCAC
>JASJGP010000136.1:0-3625 GCA_033791485.1 Desulfobacterales bacterium
GTCCATAGTCCGCAGCAGCCTGAATGTGACCCCAGCAGATAAGGTTCTGTGGGCATAACCTCGGAGTTTTTCTTTTCAGGCTCGCAATTCTGTGCACACCACAGGTTGGCCTGTCCGCATGTCATGTCAAGAAAGTCTTCCCATGCTTCAGACTCAAGGTGTTTGAGCTCTTTTTTGTCCATGGTTTCGCCCAGTTTAGCAAGAGCTGAAACTGTATCCATGATAATCGGCCCGCGCCCTGCTTTCATCTCAAAAAGCATCAGGTGGTTTCTAAGACAGGTAGGTGTAACGGCAGCGGTTCCATAAGGTGCATATCTTTCGAGCTCTTCTTTGGCAGTATCACTTCCTGCAAAAGCTTCGCCAAGACCATTGAGAGTCTGGGCTTTGAACAGAAGGAACCATGCACCCACAGGACCGTATCCGTCTTTAAAACGGGCCGGGGTGAAACGGTTTTCCATCATGGTAAGCTCTGCACCGACTTTCATGCACATGGTATAAGTAGAACCAGCATTCCATACAGGATACCATGCACGTCCCTTCCCTTCACCAACCGATCGTGGCTGGTAAATATTTACCGCACCACCGCAGGCTACCATCATTGTCTTACACTTGATGATATAAACCTTGTTTTCGCGGACGGAGAAACCGACGGCACCGGCGATCTGATTTTCGTTGTTGGCATCAAGGAGAAGCTCGACGATAAAGCATCTTTCTATAACGTTTTCTTCTCCAATGGCAAGTTTTGCAGACTCGGCAACGATTCTTTTATAAGACTCGCCGTTGATCATAATCTGCCACTTACCCGTTCGGACAGGGGCAGCTCCGCCTTTTAACGTACCCAGCTTCTGGCCTTTTTTCCCGTCCAGAGATTTCCCCTCTTCCGATCTTTTCCAAACGGGAAGTCCCCATTCCTCGAACAGATGGACTGAATCATCCACATGACAGCCCAGGTCAAAGATAAGGTCTTCACGGACAATTCCCATGAGGTCGTTTCTGACCATGCGCACATAGTCATCAGGTGAGTTTTCACCAATATAAGTATTGATAGCCGACAGACCCTGGGCAACTGCACCGCTTCTTTCCATGGCAGCTTTGTCACACAACAGAACGCTCTGTCCGTCGTCCATCCATTTCTTTACTTCAAACGCAGTTCCGCAGGCAGCCATTCCGCCGCCGACGATCAAAACGTCAACTTCTCGTTCCTCAACTTCCGGATCCCTAACGGCTTTTAGTTCACCCGTAGGTTTATTTGGTAATGCCATATTATATCCTCCTAAAAATTTATATAATCGTGATTAATTTTTTCCCGGGTTAAAACACAACCTGCTTAGACAGTCGCCTGAGGTGTCGGAAGAGCATAACCGTCCGCTTCTTCTGTTGAAAGCAGGCCACTTTCAATGTCACTGCCTTTTAGGTCCTTATAGGCGTTGGCAGTCCCTTCGGGAGTGGTTCGTATGGGGAACTTAAAGCGCTTGATCAAGCCGTTTCTGAACTTACATGTCCACATAACATCTTCGGTACCCAGCATCGGCATGATGCTGCTTCCAAGGGGTACAAAGTCAGAGTAACCCCTTACTTCGACTGCCTGGGTGGGGCAGATCTTTACGCATGAAAAGCATTCCCAGCACTGATCCGGTTCCTGGTTATAAGCTTTCATTTCATTGGGTTCAAGAACCATCAGATCGTTGGGACAAATATACATACATGCTGTCTTATCCCCGCCTTTGCAGCCGTCACATTTTTCTGCAATTACAAAACTTGGCATTTATTATACCTCCTAATTTTGTTTCGTATTAATTATTGTTAATAAATTTCCTATACCAATTTTGACTACAACTTTACTACAGCCCTAAGTTTATTGCACCTCCCTTCATAACTTTGCCCTAAATAAAATCCTTTTTGGGGCGTTCAAATTTTGGTTAAATCTTCTCCATCAAGATATAAATTTAAAAAGGCAACGTCCTTATTTTATTTACATATTTTATTAACATTAATATTTTCGCATGTAAGAAAATATCTATTAAATTCAAGAAGATATACCTAAAACAAAATAAGACCAATATCACCCAAACCATTGGCTGTCAAGAACTTTTGGTCCAAAATATTAAAATATATGCGCTTTGTGTTGCGGAACATTCAAAACACAATATGTGTATCGTACGGCATATATAGGCACAACATACAGCCATAGTTTGGTCTGATTGTGCAACCTTTTTGTTGCGAATGGGTGTCAACGGGTGCGATTTCCCTTTTCTTGGCGGCAGGGGACTAAAGAGAGATGAGGTGTCTAACTTTTTAAGAGCTATCAAGTTTGATTGCGAGATAAAACAAATTATCTTTACAACCAGGTCTGTTTGTCTTATAAAGCCGGGCACAATGTCATTAGATTATATAAACAGCTTTTCATTTGAATATTAACTATGCACAAAAAAAGACTATTGAAAAAATGAGTAAAAATAAAAAATACCCTTCAAACAAAAAACTTATTGTGGGAATCGGATCAGCACTGGTGGACATTCTTGCTAATGAAGGGGACGATTTTCTGGAAAGAACAGGCGCTGTGAAGGGTGGAATGACCCTTGTTGATAAGGATTTCATTGAACAGACTTTGTCTAAAACAAAAAGTAACACTTCCATACTGCCTGGAGGTTCAGCCTGTAATACAGCTGTAGGCATAGGAAAGCTTGGCGGGCAAGCCCGTTTTGTCGGTAAATGCGGCTGTGGTTCCATGGGTAATCTGCTTAAATCCAGTCTGATAAAAAACAATGTTGAACCTTTGCTTTTTACATCTTCACTGCACACAGGAAGGGTTCTTTCCATTATTACACCGGACGCACAGCGGTCCATGTTTACGTATCTTGGCGCTTCATCTGAAATAAAGCCTAATGAAATATCAACCGGTTGTTTTGATAATGCAGCGATTGTTCATATTGAAGGATATCTGGTATTTAACAGCGACCTGATACTGGCAGCATTAGATTCCGCTAAAAAAGCCGGCGCTCTTATCTCGCTGGATCTTGCCAGCTTTACGGTTGTTGAAGAATCGAAAGATATTCTTATGAAGATTGTAAAAGAATATGTTGATATCCTTATAGCTAATGAAGATGAGGCCCGTGTGTATACAGGATTTTCTGATGAAATAAAAGCTGTCGGAGCTCTTTCTGAGGGAGTTGAAATTGCAGTTTTAAAAGTTGGAGAAAGTGGAAGCTATATTTCAAACAAAGGTAAAATTATAAAAATTGCTCCAAAGGTAGCAGGTCCTGCCGTTGACACAACCGGTGCGGGTGACCTTTGGGCTTCCGGTTTTCTTTTCGGATTTGCAAATGGATATTCGCTTGAGAAATGCGGTGAACTCGGCTCTGCATGCGGATCGGAGGTCTGCCGGGTTATAGGTGCTCAAATTCCTGAAGAGGGTTGGGATAGAATAAAAAAACTGGTAACATTTTAGCGTTATGAAAAGCCGCTTTCAGGTGATCCGATTTTAAGACGTGTCGAACTCAGGTATAAGTATGCGTAAAGAAAGAACAGGTACAATCCTTTTATAAAAAACTTGCTAAACAAGCATATTTTCTGCTTTGCATTTAAAATGTGTTTTTTTGTTGTTCTTTCTTAACGTTTACTAATA
>JASJGP010000137.1:0-3180 GCA_033791485.1 Desulfobacterales bacterium
AACAAAAATGTGGCCTATCTGTTAGGCAGACTTTTTTCGGTATTGGAAAAAGCGCAACAGGATGCAATTCTCGGTGCAAATACAACCATCAAGGATAGATATTATGGTTCGGCATCGTCTACTCCTAAAGTGGTTTTTCCCCAATTGATGAGACTTGCAAATCATCATATTTCCAAAGCGAAATATGGTTATAATTTAGACAAGTGGATTGAAGAAATTGTACTGAATATAACTGTATTCCCAGCCCATTTGAATCTTGAAGAGCAGGGAGAATTTGCTTTGGGGTATTATCATCAGCGGAATGAATTGTTTAAGAAAAAAGAAAATAAAGGAGAAAAATAATGAGTGAAATTATTACAAAAAGATATGAATTTGTTTATTTGTTCGATGTAGAGAACGGAAATCCCAATGGTGACCCTGATGCCGGGAATATGCCGAGAATTGATGCGGAAACATCCCATGGCATTGTAACCGATGTTTGCCTGAAAAGAAAAGTGAGAAACTGTGTTGATATAATCCAAGGAAATGAAAAGGGGTATGAAAAGGGCTATCAGATTTATGTAAGGGAAAAAGGAATTTTAACGAATGAACAGAAAAAATCTTATATCGCTTTAAAAGAAGAGGGTATTATAAATCCTTCTATTGAACAGGCACAAAGCTGGATGTGTATGAATTTTTTTGATGTGAGAACCTTTGGAGCGGTGATGTCTCTCAAGGAATTCAATTGCGGCCAGGTGAGAGGTCCTGTTCAGTTTAACTTTGCCAGAAGTATTGATCCTGTGACTCCTGTTGAATTGAGTATAACCAGAATGGCGGTTGCCACTCAAAAAGAGGCGGATGCACAAAAGGGTGATAATAGAACAATGGGTAAAAAAAATATTATTCATTATGGTTTGTATCGTTCAGAAGGATATATCTCAGCACATCTTGCTGAGAAAACCGGGTTTACAGAAAAAGATCTTGAATTGTTATGGAATTCACTCATTAATATGTGGGATCATGATCATTCAGCAGCAAGGGGAAAAATGAATGCCAGAAAGCTCTTCGTTTTTGAACATGAAGGAAAACTGGGGAATGCTCCGGCCCATAAATTATTTGATTTGGTGGATGTAAAACAAAAAGACTTGAACGGCAGCCCGGCAAGAGCCTTTAAGGATTATGAAGTCGTTATTGATAAAGAAAATCTCCCTTCTGGTGTTAACCTTTTGGAAAAGCTTTAATGACTTTGTAAATAAAAGGTAATCTGCTCTGTTTTATAGTGAGAAATTAGAGGTGTTATAGCCTGTCTCTTAAATCCATCCTTGTATATGGGCTCTGAGCGATTAATAATATAAGAGATAGATAATTGGTATATTATGCAAAAAAATTGGAAATTAATAATGTTAAATTTTCTTAATGGGATAGACAAAGACCTTCGGAGTGCGCTATTGATCCAGCTTCGTAACCTGTGGACTCACACATCCACGGCCATTGAAGGAAATACCCTGACCCTTGGTGAGACTGCCTTTGTGCTGGAAGAGGGCTTGACCATATCCGGCAAGCCTTTAAAGGACCATGAAGAGGTGGTGGGTCATGCCAGGGCCATTGATCTGATCTACGATTTGCTACAAAGCAAGACACCGTTTAAGGAAAAGGAATTGTTCGCCCTTCACAAGGCAGTGCAGACAGGTATAATTGTCGATGTGTATAAACCAGTTGGCGGGTGGAAAAAGGAGCCAAACTCCACGGTAGCAGTGATCGGTGATAATCAGGTTGTTTTTGAATATGGTCGGCCCTCTGATATTCCTTTGCTTATGGAAAGCTGGTTTGAACTGTATCGTGAGATTGATCAGTCTTTGGAACCCAATAACAGGCAACAGGCACTTTTGGCATACGTGCAGTTGCATGTTGCGTTTGTACGCATTCATCCCTTTTTCGATGGGAATGGACGCTTGGCCAGACTGATTTCCAATGTACCGGTTCTTAAGTCAGGGCTGCCTCCTATTATTATTCCCCAAAAACAGCGCAAGCAGTATATTGATGCCTTGTCTGCCTATCATTTTTCTGCCGGTCAGATTAAGGCAGGTGACATACTGCTGCCGAATCAGGATGCATTGGAATCTTTTATTGTATTTTGTGAACAGGCCTGGGGGAAATCCTTTGATCTGGTGGCGGAAATTCAGCGAAAACAGCGGGACAGGAAATAGTGGGAAATATTTGAATAATGAGTAAATACACCGAAGATGAATATCTTTCGTTGTCTGCCCTTCAGCATATGCTTTTTTGTGAGAGGCAATGTGCATTGATCCATATCGAACAATTATGGGTTGAAAACAGGTTTACCGCAGAAGGTCGCATTATGCATGAAAGGGTAGACAGAGGAGATCAGGTTGATAGAGGCAGGGTTAAGATCGAGTATGCTCTACCTCTTAAGTCAAGTGTTCTTGGGGTTACTGGAAAGGCAGATGTGGTTGAATTTTATTTAAAAGAGGGATCTAAAAAAGTATGGATACCCTTTCCCGTGGAATACAAAAGGGGAAAACCCAAAAAGAATTTTTCTGACAAGGTTCAACTTTGCGCACAGGCGCTTTGCCTTGAAGAAATGCTTAATGTAAGAGTTGAAACAGGTGCACTCTTTTATGGGAAAATGAGACGCCGACTGGACGTGGCTTTTGATGAGAATTTGCGGGAACTCACAATTAAAACATCAGAAGAACTCCATAGGATGTTTTCCTCTGGAGTAACCCCTCCGCCCCACTATGAAAAAAAATGTGATACCTGTTCTTTCTTTAAATTGTGTCTGCCAAAAACGATTGAAAAACAAAGAACGGTTTCTTCGTGGATAAAAAGGATGATTCTGAAGGAGTATACTTGAATAGGGGACAGGCTTAAATGAAAAAACACCTTAATACACTTTTTGTCACTACACAAGGCGCATACCTGTCAAAGGAAGGGGAAACGGTTGCTGTTAAAATTGAGAAAAAAATACAGATGCGAATTCCGATTCATGGGATAGCCGGAATCGTATGTTTTGGTGCTGTGACCTGCAGTCCCTACCTGATGGGTTTTTGCTCAGATAATGATGTTTCCATCAGTTTTTTAAATAAATATGGAAGGTTTCTCGCCATGGTAAGAGGACCTGTCTCCGGAAATGTTTTGTTGAGAAGAAAACAGTTCCGCATGGCAGATTGTAAAAAGATG
>JASJGP010000138.1:0-2990 GCA_033791485.1 Desulfobacterales bacterium
CTGGAAAATTCAATTTAAGAGTTCCCCCTGAACTACACGCAGAAATAGCAGCTAAAGCAGCAGCTGAAGGTAAAAGTCTTAATAAGTGTGTCACAGATTTATTGGGTGAAGCTATTCATTGTCAATAAAAAACATCTAACCATCATTGCACCGGAGCAATGCTTCAAATCCAAAGGTATTGCGGGTGTGGATGTTGACGATGGGCTGGAATGCATGATCCACTTTGGCAAGTCGATTGATCCAGTCACCATCCTTAAGTTTCCTCATTTTATATCCTAGTCATAAAAGTTTATGCCTGGGGTGATGAAAATAGCCTAAAAAGATGGGGAAATTATTTTGATTCAAGTTCCCATAAATATTCCCTTCCAAAGTCTAAATCGCTATTGTTGTTGCAACTATATTAAAATTTTTAAAGACAGCCTAACTTCTTTATGTTAAGGGATAATAGATCCCTATAACATAAGGAGAAACAATGGATACTCAAAAACAAGAAGCGAATAAAATAGAAAAAAAGTATAAAAGCCCAATGTCGAAACTTGTTAGCTTTTTTGAGGGCAGCAGGAATAAATGGAAAAATAAAGCAAAAGACGCAAAGTACCAAATCAAACTACTCCGCAAAAAAATTAAATATTTAGAACAAAATAAAAACGAATTCAAAAACCGCTCAAAAGATCTTGAGATTGAGGTTCAGCAAATGAAAGATAAAGAAAAAAGAATGCTGGCTGAAATAGATCGGTTTAAAAAAAAACTTTGATTCAGGAAAGTACGGAACCCTTGAAACAGTTTGAAAAAAGATCGAGGTTTCATACTTTTTCTTCCGGCCATGCATATTTGTTTATCTCATTGGTCCTTAGTGCCGGTGCAAGCTTAAGAGGAGCTGAACGGGTCTTACTATTATTTTCCACATTTTTGAACATTAATTATGCGACACCCTCATGGTATTCAGGACGTCTTTGGATGCTCCGTCTCGGTTATTACAAGCTTACCCGGCCAAAAGAGATAGCCGATGACTGGATATGGATTGTTGACCATTCAGTTCAATGGGGCAAAGAAAAATGTTTGGCAATATTAGGAATCAGGCAAAGCCAATTATCTGCAGCCGAAACCATTCTTTGTCATGAAGATGTCGAACCCTTAGCATTATTTCCAGTAACCAAATCAAATGGTGATGTGGTGTTTGAACAACTTCAAGAAACGATCTCGAAAACAGGTGTTCCAAGACAGATTCTCAGTGATCATGGACCAGATGTCAAATCTGGAATCGAACAATTCTGTCAAAAATTTACCGATACTGTCTTTGTGTATGATATTACCCATAAGTCAGCCACAGTATTAAAACGGGAACTAAACACAAATGACAGATGGAATGACTTCATCAGGCTCGCAGCAAGCACACGAAAAAAAGTGCAGCAAACACAACTGGCAGCCATCGCACCTCCAAATCAAAGGAGTAAGGCCCGGTATATGAATGTAGCACCATTGGTTAAATGGGGTTTGGATAAGCTTTGTTTACTGGATAGTTCCGATGAGTTTTTATGTCTTGAATGTACAAAAGATCATATACACCAAAAATTGGGATGGCTGACCGATTTCAGGAGAGACCTTAAAGAGTGGAAGGAGCTTATCCATATAGTCAAAGAGGCTGAATCATTTATTAAGTTTCAAGGGATCTACCGAAATTGCCATATTGATCTGATGATGCTTCCAACATTTAAGGGTAAAACACTCAAGGCAATGCGGATGAGAACAGAGTTGCTTGATTTCGTTGAGCAAGAATCGAGAAAAGCCGGTAAAGATGACAGATTGCTTGGTTCGTCAGAAGTCATAGAATCAGTTTTTGGAAAAATGAAGCGTCTTGAGCATGATCAGGCGAAAAGTGGATTTACCGTTTTTATTTTAAGTCTTGCTGCCATTGTTTCTAAAACTACGACAGATGTTGTTCACAATGCGTTGGAATCAGTTCCTACAAAAAAAGTCCACGAATGGGTCAAAGAGAATATAGGCAAATCAGTCCAGGCTAAAAGAATGCAGGTAAATGATTGGGTTAAAAATCAGGAACAAAAACGGGAACAAAAATTAGAGGTTTAGCTATGGTGATTTTCATCACCCCAGTTTATGCCTGCAATCATCAGGTGTTATGGGAAGATATACAAGAATTGTTAGGGCTGCGTTATGGATAGATTAAAGAACAAACAGCGATTTTCCCCGGTATGGGGGGCACTGACAGGAACCCCTTGTGAAAATTGAGTTGACATCAGACAAATACGAGATTAAAGAATAGGGGCTCTTTCTGACGTTAATACGGCCATAATGGACCATCAATAAGGATGACAGATGAATTCAACCAAGCCCCATGATTTTGATTATATTGTGATTGGCTCTGGCTTTGGCGGAAGTGTATCCGCCCTGAGGCTCGCAGAAAAAGGTTACCGGGTCGCCGTGATTGAAAAGGGCAGGGAATGGGCGACAAAAGATTTTCCCAAAACAAACTGGAATATTAAAAAATATCTGTGGATTCCCCAGATCGGCTGCTATGGATACCAGATGCTCACTCTTTTCAAGCATGTGATGATTGTCCATGGAAGCGGCGTGGGGGGCGGCAGTCTGGTCTATGCAAACCAGCTCCTGGTTCCGCCGGAAGAGGTGTTTAAAAGTAAGGACTGGTGCATTGAAAATCCCCAAAAAACCCTTGCGCCTCATTATGAAATCGGTAAAAAAATGCTGGGTGCCAATGAGAGCCCCCAGGTGGGAAAAGCCGATATATTGCTAAAAGAGGTCGGTATGGACATGACCGGCCAGGACACCTTCCATAAAAATGATGTGGGGATTTTTTTCGGCACACCGGAAAAAACAGTTCCAGACCCCTATTTTGACGGCAAAGGACCGGATCGGACCGGGTGCACCTTTTGCGGTGCCTGTATGATCGGCTGTCCTGTGGGGGCAAAAAATACCCTGGATAAAAATTATCTTTTTCTTGCCCGGGGTAAAGG
>JASJGP010000139.1:0-3536 GCA_033791485.1 Desulfobacterales bacterium
AGTGTAGTCTGATGTAAGCGTTGGAATCAGGGTTTCAGATGGATGTCAATAATATCAATACCATAAAAAAAGCAGCGCCGTTTCCGACACCGCTTTTATATTAATTTGATAAAATATTATTGTTTAATCAAACAAGGGAAACTCTCTGTGGACAAAATTGTCAAAAAACTCTGTCATGCTAAAGAAATTATCATCAAAAGTCACTCCTCCAACTCCACCCGACAAAATATTTCCTGACTGTCCCAGGGGAAACATGCTTTCGATACGCACAGGTCCATCCGCACCATATTCCACGCAGTGGGCATAGGTAGACCGTGATGAAAATGGATGGCTGTGAATGGGGCCGAGCATTGCATGGTTATATATAATTTGACCACGTGCATTTTCTCCCCATGGTGTATCTCCCAACTGGGCTAAAACAGTATCGAGGGCCGCGACAATTATTTTTTCTGCAGTCTGAGGAGCATTTAGATCTGTATTCTCAAACCAGCTATAATTGTTAACGATACCTGATTCACTCCCCGCCAGTCCATGAAGGAGAACATTGAAAAGAATCAATGCATCTTGGTTAGATTCACCGAGTTCATCGTCAAAGGCCAGGCTTAAAACTTCTCTGATCCATGCATTCATCAGAACCCAGGCATCTGCCCTGTCGGGACCTGCTGCCCACATTGACTCACCGCCTTCAACAAAATGACCGTCCCAATTTGAAAGAAGCTCAAGAGCATCCTGCCTGGCTTGAATATCTTCAGTTGTATTCGCATCAGTCGGTGTCTTAGCATCGGTAACCGCTTTTTTAAAATAGGGCTCAACAAATTTCCATGGATTTCCCCCTCTTCCAAATGAATCCGTAGCAGCGATATTCAGGGCAAGGTCCCTGACATCATCAAAAGAGAGACGCTGGTCTTCCTCGAACGCCGTGTCAAAATAATCATAGATTACATGGGATCTGTGAAAAGGCCCATAGATGTCTGAAATACTATTGTAGCCGTTGTCATAATCTGGATTAGTCTTGTTGTTCCACCCGCCGAAATATCCTCTTTCCGGGTTTCTGGCAGTCGATCTTTCGGCAAGAATACTACTGTCCCACTCAAGTGACGAACCCTTAAGTCCTTGGGGCAAACGCCATTCACCTGCAGGCCGCACCGGATTTCGTCCTGACATCCAGTAGGCAATGTTGCCATCCCTGTCTGCATAACAGAAGTGCTGGCTTACGCCAATTTTTTCTATTCCTTCTCCAAATTCATTCATGCTTTTTGCATCTGCCAGATCCAGGAAGGCTTCAATTGTATTAAATTCATAACCCCATTGAGAGTATTTCCAGGACACAATCGGCACGCCTGGAGATCCATCATAAGGCATGGGACTGATCACCGGCCCGTGAGCGGTTTTGTATATTGGAATCGTAACATCGTCGAAATCCTTTACTTTGATGGTCTCGAAACGGTGGAATAAAACAGCCCCCGGTGTTTCAAAATAGTAATCTGTCGTATGGGCATGGCCCACCTGCATTGACCAGGCATGGTGAGGTGTCCTGCCGATAATGATGCCCGGGATACCTGGAATGGTCATTCCTGAGACATCCAGACCGCCTGCCCTGATAGATCCTTCAGTAACGATTGAGGGAACTGAAAACCCCATTTGAGGACCTGAATAAATTATGGGATTACCGGATTCTGTTTTATCTCCTGCCACAACCCATGCATAGCTTCCCATTTTGACAAACGCATTGATATCTTTTAATTTTTTTATAACTTTTTCACGGTTCTTCTTCAGTTTATCCGCTGTCTTGGCAATTGTTTCAGCATCATAATCAGAAAAGGCGTTGTTCTTTCTGGAACTTTTTTTCGCCGTGGACGAGGTTTGCTGTATTTCACTTTCATCCACAATATATGTCTGGGCTTCCGGATCATTTGTCCACCTCAGATCATTGAACATGCCTTCTGCCTGTGATCCATAGTCTTCTGTCAGTTTCTGGAATAAGGCAGCATTGTCTAGCTGGGCTGTATCCAGTGCTTCCGGATCAAAATTTTTCTGCAGCATCGCAATCCAGGCAAGAACATCCTGGCATCGCCACTTTTCAATAGTTGTCAAACCCAACAAAGAGAATTCGGCTGGCAGGAGTGATGGATTATTTTCAATCTCAGAGATTCTTCTATTAATACCGGCAACGTACCCTTGAACAATTTTAAAGGTTCCCGGGTCAAGATTTTCCACGCCTTCGGTCAGTTCCTCTTCTGAATAACCAATAGTGCGAAGATAGATATCGGTCCCCAGTTGATCAATCCCGAAAATTTCAGAGAGCCTGCCAAGGGACTGACGTTTATACAGCTCCATCTGCCAAATCCGATCTGTTGCAACGGCATATCCCATTGCTTCAAATACATAATACCTGTTGATGCCCTTACCTCCAGTAATAAACCAGACACCTTTATCATCCCGGGTGATTTTGACCTTTTTCCCGAAAGAATTTGTGTGCTTGATACCCTGGCTCTTTTTCCCGAAAGAATTTGTGTGCTTGATACCCTTGCCCTTTTTCCCATCTCTTACATCCGATGAGTTTCCAAAAGCGGTGGTAGATGTGATAAGAAAAATAAATGCAATTACGATGGCCTTTACTGCTGATTTCCCAATCATTTTTCGCTCCTTTTTCTCTTCAAATCAATTGAATCTTCTATAAAACAAAGAAGATAGTTCAAAACAATTATTCATATCTGTTAACAAAATTACTTTTCGCAACAGTTTGCCAAACTGCAGTCCAACCAAAGTCGCTACCATCTCTCGCTCAGTGATGACCGCGGTAGGTAAATCCGAATCGTCCTGTGCCCAGCCAGTTGTTACGGCTATGCAGATTGCTACAAATGCAATTACTAAATCATGAATTGTCCTCCTTTCGGGTTAAGGAATGTCGGTGCAACAAAGTTGCTATGTGGTTGGAACAATGGCGCATAAACACGCAAACGTATAGTGGGGGGTGCCGGTGTTAATAAGCCAAAGTCAAGTACTAAATGGTAAGTGTTTCTCTTTTTGAATAGGATAGAATTAGTATTAAGTCAAGTGCAATCATCAAATTGAAGCCCTCTCTTAACTTTACCCGATTCCAAATTAAGAATAGTTGAGTATATAGGACAAAACCTGTGGGACTTCTGGCCATATGCGACCCCAGTACTAAATGAAATGGAATCCCATAATGTATTCGAATGATATCCACAAGGAGAATGAGTAATGCCAAGGTGTTCAATGGTGTTATCAAACAGGAGTCAAACTCCCCAATTTACCGAGCGCTTCTTTCACCAGTCCGGGCTTTAAACAATTTATCAAGGTACCAGATATGGTAAATAGGAATAAAACCAGTTGAATAAAAAACTCAAGGCTGAAAAAGCCCTATATACCATATGTGGGGGTGCCCAAATTCCGTCAGAACTGAGTCTTTAAAATACCAGTGAACGCTATTTAGTTCCAGCCAAAAACCTTTATAAATAGGCGTATAAAAGACTCCGTTTTTGAGCCCTCAGAAATCTTTAGAAAAGGGAAAC
>JASJGP010000140.1:0-3524 GCA_033791485.1 Desulfobacterales bacterium
AGGCCGCACCTGCCCAACCTGCACCGCCGGACACGGGCAGCAGTGTAGCGCAGCCGGCCAAAACAGCCGAATAACCTTTTATCACTTTATCGATTTTATTTATTCAAACGTGACGAAGTGGTGGAATTTGGTAGACACGCTATCTTGAGGGGGTAGTGGCCACAAGCCGTGCCGGTTCAAGTCCGGCCTTCGGCACCAAAATTTCTTTATAACCTGCTGTAATTACAGCAGGTTTTTTTATGCAAATTAGCTAAAATAACCTCGATTCCATCTGTTACACAAACTTGTTACACAATTTACAGATGGAGTAAGTATTATGAGGCCTTCCAGCAGATCCCCCTCGTACATAATCCGAAATTCCTATTCATACTGTTTCCGAATGATAATTTATTGGTTCGTAATCGTTGAATAATTTTTTCTTTAGCCTTATTTGTGTATGCTTGCGGATGAGTTTGAAAGGAATTCAGATATAATATCTTTGACACATTTCTATTTTGATTTCGTTTTACCAGTGACCTTATTTTAAATTTATTGAAAGCGTACCATGTTTATAACCAAATTCGGTTAAAAGCGCTTTTGCAGTATTGACGATTTCATCGGGGGTCAACTTTGTTTCAACATATATCTCTGTATTGTCAATTTTCTCTGGAATACTCAACTGTTCCCCATACCGAGAAAAAGAGGATTTATCTCCTCCCGAAACCCATAATACCTTCTCGAAGTCTTTTTTATGTTTCACAACGAGAAGTTTACACAGCGTAGTAAGCACCTCTTCCCATCGCTCAATTTTATAGGTATTGTCATTAAATCCAAAGGATTTAACTGCTGTCCCTTCGTAGGTATCTGGTTCGTTAATCATTTCGGCTTCTGCAGTCAAAGAATCTTCAGAAACTGTCACTTCCTTTACCGTCGATGTGCTTTTCATTTTAGCCGGAGGAGTCACACTATTTTCAGATGCATTTTCAATGAGCAACTGTTCAAGATGTTTTTTTAAGTATTTTTCAATTAGAACAGATTCTACTTTGTAGCCACTTAGCTTTTCTGTAGCATCGCTCAGTAGCTCCACAAATATCTTATTGGGTTGTGAAAGAATTTGATTCCACGCTTGAGGGATAAAATCTGCCGCAATTTTCTGATTTTTCTTTTCGTGTAAAATCTTGGCAGATTTCAATGCCTGGCCCTTTGAGATTTTATCTTTTGTGAGTAAATCTAATATTTGATCCGCAATGCGATCAGGCTTTTGCTTTAAAAAATCGATAGAGAGAAACCATTTCTTTTGCCAATCGCCTTCAGCTGAGATTAAATAAAACCACCAAATCAACCCATTGGTTAAGACGGCAAGATTCACGCCTTCTCGGGAGGCAAAATCTATTAAGCCTTTTTGATAGGTATCTAATTTTTTCTGCACCCGTTTAGCTTCAATGAAAACCTTGAAGGAGCCTTTTATTCGCAACGCAAAAGCAACTTTGTTGGAATTAACAGAATAATCCGGGCAAACTTCCTCGACGTCAAATATGTCCCAGCCGAGAAGAGACAATAGCCTTAATACCAAAGCCTGCTTGGTAGATCCTTCATCAAATGTCGATATTTTTTTGTTAGATCTCAATTCATTTATAAATGATACAATCTGATTCTTCATAATTTTCCTCAGGTTTTTGATGAATAGAGGTTACATTAAAGCATTATACTGCATTATTTTTTTTCGATAATCAGCAACAGATACAGGAAATCGAAACGGTATGATTATTGACAAAAATAAGCATAAAACATGCCATATTTGAACAAACAAGTGTAACTCACTGATTTATAATATGAATTAATGTATGTATTATTTAGATATGTCAACTTTCTGACAAGGAAGGACTCTATTCAGCTTGGCCTGTATGTTATTGAAATTCAACTTATGGTTACGCCAATTCATTCGCAAGGTCCATAACAGACGGCTACTTGCACGTCCAAAGGTCATAATAGCAGTACCCTCAGGTATTACTCAGGTTGAAAGACGTGCTGTTGTAGAAGCTGCCCAAGCGGCAGGAGCACGCGAGGTGATTTTAATTCATGAATCTATGGCAGCCGCTATTGGAGCTGGATTGCCCGTAACTGAGCCCACATGCAATATGGTAGTTGATATTGGCGGAGGTACGACCGAGGTTGCCATCATTGGTTTGATTGTGAAATTATTTTCTAAATGGATTTTTGAATTTTGGTTTTTGAAAAATTATGTTTTCCATCTTGCTATCAATCTCAGACAAAGTCTTTTTCATCGATAAAACGATACTCATATAGGCTTTCTTACATCTTGAATCTGTTTTATTAGGGTCAGCCAGAAATTCTTTAAATAATATAGAAATCTCTTTTGGCATAGTTAGTAAAAAATCCATCATCATATCAGATGGATAACTATTTTTTGAAATTGCCTTTGATAATCTTTGAAGATTCTCTCTGAACATTCTCTCGAGTCTTTTACGTTCAGATCTCAGGTGCTCAAGCTTTGATTCTCGCTGCCAGCGTCTGTGATCTAAAATTAACATAACTAACGGGGTAATGCTTGCAATCATTCCGCCTATAATGACTCCAATCAAGGTATCAGACATTTATTCTTCCTTCTGATTATATCAAGATGCTATAAAGATACTCATGGCCTAATCGAAATCACGATAAAATCGAAGGCCTCTTTTAATTGCAATGTTTCATGGATATCAAAGGGATGCGTAGCTTACAAGAGGGAATGATTTGTGGAGGAAATATTTTACGATTAGATTAAAATAGTCGGAATTGAATTGGCCAGTTCGCTGGCTGATTTCAGAGGAAAAAAATGGTCTGTCAATACTTTTTTATCAGGCTTTTTGTTGCCTCTGCGGTCTGGTCCTTTGCGGCGGTCAATGTCATATCTTCTTTCCACGCCGGATCGTCGATCAAACGTAATCCCAAATCCCGTTCGGTGAATGAATATGTGTACCGGGTAAAACTGATAGACGGTGTATTTTTTCCACCAGCTGTTCTTTGCACCCACCTCACTAAAATGTGTGAGTCGATGGGTACGATGCAAGGCAAAATACTCAAAGAAAAGGCAGGTGCTGAAGAGTTTGATGTCAAAGCTGCATGGTCGTTAGTTAAGTCGGTTCCTGTGGGAATCGGTATAGGCGCTGAAGTCATTAAAGAAAGCCAACAGGAGATTGTTATTAAGGCTGGTAGGTGTCCATTATACTCAGCAGGGCAAATGCTCGGATTTGACAACCAAACCATGGAAATGATGTGTCGCAAAGGTTCTGCCAGACTCATGGACACAATGACCAAGGAACTTAATCCCAATCTCAGATATGAACTTCGGAAATTTCGATCAGGGGCGGATGATTTCTGTGAGGAGGCCATCATTCAAGTTTAGCCATGCTTATTGACGGTTTAGAATATCTTATCAAAGCAGGGTCACAGATGGCCCTGCTTTTCAAATGTTCTTCGCAAATAAATGCCATTCCGAAGCTGTTACCACCCAATTCGGTACTGGCCATACCCGGCACACCTTA
>JASJGP010000141.1:0-5029 GCA_033791485.1 Desulfobacterales bacterium
AATATAAAATAGAGGCGTGCCTGATAAAATAATCCTAATCAGGTTACCGCGGGAAATTTTGTTATATATGTGTTATATAAAAAAATAGAAACTAAAATAGGTTTCTGCTAAACCCTGTATTTAGTGGTGCCCCCGGCAAGAATCGAACTTGCGGCACATGGATTAGGAATCCAATGCTCTATCCACTGAGCTACGGGGGCATGGATGAAAATAGTTTGTGAGAAAAAGAGCCGGAAGAAACACTTAAACTCTCCAATAGAGTTATCCGAATATCAGATAGATATTGAAACTTCAAGTTCATTTTATTAAAATTACCTGAATATGTCGATATTTTATAACTGCTCAAGTTCACAGATTAAAGGTTCAGGTTCAAAGTTGAAAATAGATGAAGAGCACAAAGCGACAAACCGTGAACCATGAGCGCTGAACCTGAATAGCCAATAGTCTTGACATAATGGAGAACGGCAAATATAGTTTAAAATATAATACAGGAGGTGTTATATGGGACAGGTTACGATTTATCTGGACGATGAAATTGAATCCAAAATACGTGAGTCGGCAGAAGCCTTGAAATTATCTAAAAGCAAATGGATAGCAGGTTTAATTAAAGAAAAAGTTACAGGCGAATGGCCTGAATCGGTAAAAAAACTGGCAGGCTCATGGAAAGACTTCCCTTTAGTTGAAGAAATCAGAAAAACAACTGGTAAGGATATTTTATGAAACGAGCATTAATCACCGGTATCACAGGACAGGACGGCGCCTACCTGGCTGAATTTTTGCTGGGCAAGGGGTATGAAGTGCATGGAATAAAACGCAGGGCATCTTCATTTAACACCGCCCGTGTGGATCATCTTTATAAAGATCCCCACGAAAAGGATGTTCGCTTTTTCATGCATTATGGCGATCTGACCGATGCTACAAATCTGATTCGTATTATTCAGGAAATTCAGCCTGAAGAGATTTACAATCTTGCGGCTCAGAGTCATGTCATGGTTTCTTTTGAAACTCCGGAATATACTGCCAATGCTGATGCCCTCGGTGCATTACGTATTCTTGAAGCCATAAGAATCCTGAAGCTTGAGAAAAAGACCCGTTTTTACCAGGCGTCAACTTCTGAACTGTTCGGCAAGGTCAGGGAAGTTCCGCAAAATGAAAATACACCTTTTTATCCAAGGTCTCCTTACGGTGTTGCAAAACTTTATTCTTACTGGATTACCATTAACTACCGAGAGGCGTATGGAATCTATGCATGCAACGGAATTTTATTTAATCACGAATCACCAATCCGCGGAGAAACATTTGTTACAAGAAAAATTACAAGGGCAATGGCGCGAATAAAACTGGATTTGCAAGAATGTCTTTATATAGGAAATCTGGATGCAAAGCGTGACTGGGGTCATGCTGCTGATTATGTGGAAATGCAGTGGCTGATGCTTCAGCAACAAGAGCCGGAGGATTTTGTTATCGCCACCGGTAAGCAGCATTCCGTCAAAGATGTTATTGAAACCTCTGCTCGGCAACTCGGTATTTCCATTCACTGGGAAGGGAAAGGGGTTGAAGAAAAAGGTATAAATGAAGAAAACAATAAAACTATAGTTGCTGTCGATGCCGGCTATTTTCGTCCCACAGAAGTAGATAATCTTCTTGGTGATGCAAGTAAAGCCAAGGAAAAACTGGGCTGGGAGCCTCGCATAAGCTTTCAGCAGCTTATTTCCGAAATGGTGGCTGAAGACATGAAAGAGGCACAAAAGGATAACCTTTGCAGGCAGGAAGGCTATAAGACATATGATCATTTTGAATAAAGGACTTGATGGATGAAGACCGAAGATTCCATATTTCTTGCGGGGCACCGGGGTATGGTTGGTTCCGCCATTTCCCGACGTCTTAGGTCTGACGGGTATAACAATATTATAACGCGAACCCACAGAGAGCTTGATTTAAGTGACCAGAAAGCTGTCCGGGGATTCTTTGAAAATGAAAAGATCGATTATGTGATTATTGCAGCGGCAAAAGTAGGCGGCATTTATTCTAATAATACTTATCCTGCTGAATTTATATATAATAACTTAATGATCGAAGCAAATATCATTCATGAGGCCTGGCAGGCAGGGATTAAGAGGCTTCTTTTTCTGGGGAGTTCGTGTATTTACCCGAAATATGCCAAGCAGCCGATGAAAGAGGAAGCTTTGCTTTCAGGGCAGCTTGAGCCGACCAATGAACCATATGCCATTGCGAAAATTGCCGGCATCAAGCTTTGTGAATTTTACAATCGCCAGTATGGTACAAAGTACCGGTCTGTTATGCCGACCAATCTGTATGGTCCCAATGACAATTTTGATCTAAATAATTCTCATGTTCTACCTGCTTTGATTCGCAAATTCCATCTGGCAAAGCTTGCAGAGCAGGAAAACTGGGAAGGTATTAACAGGGACGAATTGAAATATGGTACTATTCCTGAAGATATAAAAGGAAGCCTGAAATCTATTTCAAAACAAAACAGAAAATCTCCTTCACAGGCGCCTTCAGGAATAATGCTATGGGGGAGCGGGGTGCCGAAGCGAGAATTCCTTTATGTGGATGATATGGCAGCGGCCTGCTTTTTAATAATGAATTTGAGTGATGAGCGGTATGATGCTTTGAGGTCAACCAGTTTTCCTGCTTCTGCTACAAAATCGGACACAACGGCTTCTGAAGCAGGTGTAGTCGAAACTAACGACAAGCCGATGGTTTCTCACATAAATATCGGAGTAGGAAGTGATATGACTATTCGAGAGCTCGCTGGAATAACAAAAGAAGTGATTGGCTATAAGGGAGATGTGATTTGGGATCGGTCCAAACCGGACGGTATGCCGCGAAAGTTGTTGGATATTTCAAGATTAAAGAGCCTTGGCTGGAAGCCTGAAATTCAGCTAAGGGAGGGTATAGCGCATACATATGCTTCGTACATTGAGACCTTTTAAAAGTCCTGTTTTGCAAAGGTCTCACATTGAACAGGGCAGAAGGAGATAGGACATGGCAGGGCTAAAAAGGATAAAATCAGCTTTATTATGCATCGGGATTGTTATATATTTAATATTTCTTGTCACCGGGTGTTCTACTTTGCCAAGTGAAAAAAGCAGCTCAGAATTTGATGAAGCAAGCCGGCAGAAAGATAAAACAGCTCCTTTATACTATGATTTTGGAGATGTCCTTATTCCGAGGGAGCTGAAAGTTGACAGTAAATCATCATTTATTTACAACACTTCCGGTTTTTCAGCAGGAGTTTTAGTGTTAAAGGGAAGAGTTGAAATTGGATCTTTAATCTCTTTTTTTGAAAAGAACATGGCAAAAGACAACTGGCGACTGATCAGCTCATTTAAATCATCCCGCACTATAATGCTTTTCCAGAAACAAAACAGGTGGTGTGTAATAAACATTACTGAAAGCATGAGTACAAAAATTGAGATATGGGTCGCACCGACCATGAATGAACCAGAAGCCGGATTGATAAATTAGCTCATAGATAGCTGACAGCTCATAGCTGATAGCTGATAGTCCCGCTGCAAGCGGGATTAAATGATGATAAATCCTTTTTTCCTATGAGCTGAGAGCCATGAGCTGTCAGCTATCTATGTGCTATTAACGCCGTGTTTTTGTCCAAAAAAATAGCGTATTTCTTAACAAAATGTCGAGATATGAGATTATGACAACAGCGATTAAAAATAAAAACATTGTACTTGGTGTATGTGGTGGTATTGCTGCATACAAAAGTGTTGAGCTTTTAAGACTTCTTAAAAAGCAGGGGGCAAATGTCAGGGTAATCATGACTGAAAACGCCGGGACATTTGTCGGGCCACTTACTTTTGAAGCGTTATCAGGGGAGCAGGTCTGCACAGATCTTTTCGAAAAAAGCGGTAATGCATCCATAAAGCATATTGATTGGGCCAAACAGTCAGATGCTGTAATTATTGCCCCTGCAACGGCAAATATTATTGGAAAGCTTGCAAACGGTATTGCTGATGATGCTCTGAGCACTTTCATGCTTGCCGTTACCTGCCCTGTTGGTATTTGTCCTTCCATGAACACGCATATGTATGAAAACAGGGCTGTAAGAAGAAACCTTGAGACTTTAAGAAATGACGGGTATTTTATCATAGAACCGGATGCCGGAGAACTTGCATGTGGCACAACAGGACCGGGCCGTCTTCCCGAGCCGGAAGATATTGTTGACAGGCTTTTTAAAATGCTAACAATAAAGGATATGAAGGATAAAAAGGTGCTTGTAACCGCAGGCCCAACCTGGGAATCTATCGACCCTGTCAGGTTCATCACCAATCCTTCATCAGGCAAAATGGGTTATGCTCTTGCAAGGGCGGCTGAGTGCAGGGGAGGGGATGTCACTTTGATTAGCGGTCCTGCCAATATTCCTGACCCGCTCAATGTAAAAGTTGTGAGGATAACAACAGCACAGGAGATGGCACAAGCCGTGTTCGAGCATATGGAAGATTGCCATATCATAATAAAAGCGGCGGCCGTATCAGATTATCGTCCTAAAGAGAAAGAAAAACATAAGATAAAAAAAGATAATGATGAAATGATCATTGATCTTACAAAAACCCAGGATATTCTGAAAGAACTTGGCAAAAGAAAGAAAGACCAGCTACTTGTCGGTTTTGCTGCAGAAACTAGGGACCTTGAAAAAAACGCAGGAAAGAAACTCAAAGAAAAAAATCTTGATATAATTGCCGGAAATCTTGTCGGGGAACCATCTTCAGGTTTCGGGACAGATACCAATAAGGTAACGCTGTTTTTTAAGGACGGCAAAAAGGAATCAATACCGGAAATGGAAAAAGATGAGGTTGCACACTTGCTTTTAGATCGTATTGTTGAACGGATGGGATGATAAGCTGATAAATACTGAACTATGAACTAAAATAAAAAAAATGAACATCGAACATCGGTTCGAACCTGGCTCTGGTTCGTAGTTGTGAGGGACATCGAAGCCCTCCCGGGAAAGGCTTAGTCAGCCACCCGGAAGCAAGTTACCTTA
>JASJGP010000142.1:0-7583 GCA_033791485.1 Desulfobacterales bacterium
GATGCTGAGCGACAGGGTATAAAAGAAGGACATATCGTTACAATCTCGAATGAACGCGGACAAGTATAGGTGAAAGTGACTATCTCTGACACCCTTCCTGAGAGGGTCGTGTGGTGCCCGAGGCAATATGAAGGATTGACGGGAAAGCCACTGAATTGTTTAATGAGTAGTACTCCTCAAGAAATTGGCAGCGGACCAAGATTTAATTCAACAATCGTCACTGTTACCAGGCATTAACTTGTGGGTTGTTAATCCTTTAGGTTTTTTCACATGATTCTTTTCACCGGATCCTGTAACTGAAAGACTTGATAAACTTTAATGAAACCAACTCCAACTTCGAGCCGTTCATCGCACCAGCGTTTTTGGGGAATTATTTTTATACTGATTTCTGCTACCGGATTCGGTGCCATGCCGATATTTGCCAATTACGCCTATGCATACGGAACCGAACCGATCACCCTCCTGTTTCTAAGATTCACACTGGCCAGCGGAATAATGCTCATCTATAATATGTTTCGAAAAGCCCGGTTTCCCAAGGGACGGGTCCTGGTCATATCGATTCTAATGGGTAGTATCGGATACTCGGGCCAATCTTTTACTTACTTTACAGCGTTGCTTTATGCTCCGGCCGGAACCGTGGCCATCCTGCTTTATCTGTACCCGGCTCTGGTCACCGGGTTTTCAATCCTGTTTTTAAAACAGAAAATCACACTCCCTGAAATCATTGCACTGATTCTGGCGTTGACCGGCACTGTCTGCGTGATCGGGCTTGAAACCGGGGGGAAACCATTAGGGATTATCCTGGGGGTGATGGCTGCCTTCATCTACTCGATATATATTATCACCGGTTCCCGGATTATGCCAAACACAGATGTAATCACAACCTCCACGATCATTATGATGTCTGCCGGGACTGTATATACAATGGGGATTCTGGTTCGCGGCGCTCAATTTCCAACACAGGTGGCAGGATGGAGCGCGGTAGGTGGCATTGTGGTGATTTCCACAGTTATTGCTATTGTTACTTTTTTTGAAGGACTCAAGCGGATCGGTCCGGTCCATTCATCAATGCTTTCAACTCTTGAACCCGTGGTGACGGTTGCTTTGGCCTGGATAGCTTTTAACGAAGGTGTGACACTGATCAAACTAATTGGCGGTGCAATGATCCTGACTGCAGGAATCATGTTGGCGAGAAAACCATCAAGGCCTCCATCAAAATGAAAGGAGTCTTTATGACTGAGATGTTTCCAGGCCCCATTAGAAATCTTCCTGAAGCTGATATACCATTGGAAGGAATAAAAGCTTATCTTTCACAAGCAGATACTCATCAAATAATATTCATGGAATTCGAAAATGATGTTGATTTGCCTGAGCATTCTCATGCGGCTCAAATCGGTATCGTTTTAGAGGGCAAAATAGATTTGACAATTGATGGGAATCAAGTAACTTATGAAAAAGGTGACAAATATTACATCCTGGAAAGTGTGTTGCATTCTGCGAAAATATATGCCGGATATGCGGATATTACCTTTTTTAATGAACCTCATCGCTACTCGAAGAAATAATATCATAACCGGTCAGTACGCCAGATAACCGGCATTATGCTTTTAAAGAAAGGAGAATTACTGTGGCAAAACATATCGGAATCGTAGCATGTAGTGCAGAAGGAGCAGCCCTGTGTTATCGAACAATATGTAAAGCAGCACCGCTTCAAATGGGTGAACACATGCACCCCGAAATAAGCATGCATACTCATCCACTTGGGGAATACATGGTACATATACGTGCCGGGAACTGGGAAGGCGTTGCTGAACTCATGTTATCATCGGCTAACAAAGTTTTCGATATAGGAGCAAAACTTGCTATTTGCCCCGACAACACTATCCATCAAGCGTTCGAATTCGTCACTGAAAAATCGCCTATACCTTGGCTGCATATTGCTGAAGCAGTGGCTGAAGAAGCCCAAAAGAACGGATTTTCTAAACTTGCCATCTTGGGAACAAAATATCTAATGGTTGGTCCTGTCTATCCAAAGACTTTGGACAAATTTGACATTTCATATGAAATACCAGATGAAAATGATCGAGAACAGATTGATAAGATCATATTTAAAGAACTTGTAAACAGTATATTCACTGAAAAATCCAGACTATATTTTAACGAAGTCATACAAAAGCTTAAGCACCGGGGATGTGATGCGGCTATTCTTGGATGTACGGAAATTCCGTTAATAGTCAATCCAGATGATTGCCCCTTGCCAACATTGGATTCTACCCGACTGCTTGCACGAGCAGCATTAAGAATTGCAATTGAAAAAGTTTAACACCAATTGAGCATAACCGCTCAATGTCAATAGTCAGTTGTCCGTTGTCAGTTGCTTCAGGAATAAGGTTATGGTTTCACATTTTATATTTCTTCCTTAGTAGAGATATAAAATCGATTGTTTTAGTTCCGCAACCCACAACTGGCAACAATCGACAGACGACCCTAATCGAGGTTTAGCTCGATTAGGGTATAACAATTTGTCTTAAATTATCTTTTACATTAGGAGGTAACATGGAAGAAATAACAAAGATTGGTATAATCATCTGTGACCGCTATCGTAGATGTGCAGGCGGGAAATGCTTAAGATCATTGCGCAACAGGGAAGGTGCGTTTAGCAGGTACGAGAATATGGAAGTTGAACTTGTCGGGTATACCTCTTGCGATGGGTGCCCTGGTGGCAATGTTGAATATGCTGTGGAGGAAATGAAGGGAAACGGAGCACAGGCGATACATCTTGCTACCGGACTGGTTGTGGGGTATCCTCCATGTCCCCATATCACATATTTTAGTGACTTTATCAAAACAAAATATGATCTCGAAGTCGTTTACGGCACTCATCCTATACCTCAAAAATACCTCAATATGCACGATCAGTTGGGAACATGGGATAATCCCCAGTGGCAAAAAATTATTCAACCAACATTAGTGGATGAAGAAACTCGTTTATCCTATGACTGACAAACGAGTGCAAAAGCTGAGCCGTCAGAATCATGACAGTTTGGACAACCGGTTAAAGGCGAAGTTAAGTGGATAGCAAGCGAATTGCAAATCCAATATGGGCAAGTATTAAATATGAAAAAGCTCATAGATGAATATCTTCCATTGTTTCACTTTTCTGAAACTCATGAAACAGAAGTGAACGCCCCAACTAATGTTGTTTACTCCTCTGTCATGGCATGTGACTTGGGTCGGTCTGCAATTGTCAGATTCCTTTTTCGTCTTCGGCGTCTCCCTAAATGCGATATGAATATTGAGGGTTTGCAGCAGATCGGTTTCCGTTTACTTGCCAGGCGTGAAGATAGAGAAATAGTTTTTGGACTCATTGGAATATTCTGGACTTTATCCGCAAAAATACTCTCGTTTCGGCCTGAAGAATTTGTTTCATTCGATGCCAAAGGCTATGCAAAGGCTGCCGGCAATCTATTGGCTGTGCCAATTACAGCTGATCGCACTCGCCTAATAACAGAAACCCGCGTTCAGTGCACCTCATCTCGGAGTCGTGTTCGCTTCGCTCTTTACTGGTCACTAATCAGGCCGTTTAGCGGGTTGATCAGGAGGGAGTGGCTAAGGCTGATCAAGCAACATGCAGAGAACGCTCGGACCACATAACGTTAGATACAATCAATTCTTTATGGAGGATCAAAAATGCGTAAGTTACTACTGAGTCTCATATCAATTCTTTTCTTCTCTTCGTTGGCCATCGCTGACAATGGCCTCATCAGTATAAAGAGCTCTCACGACGTAAAAGTTACAGCGGATCGCCTTGAGAAAAACTTAAAAATGAAAGGCATGACTGTTTTTACAAGAATCAATCATGCCAAAGGAGCACAAAAGGTTGGGAAAAAGTTACGTCCGACCGAATTAATCATCTTCGGCAATCCTAAGATAGGCGCACCACTGATGCAGTGCGGCCAGAGTGTTGCCATCGATCTTCCCCAAAAAGCTTTAATCTGGAAAGATGAAGCAGGACAAGTGTGGTTATCTTATAACGACCCTAAATACCTGGTAAAGCGCCACGGCATCAAGGGGTGTATTGAAGTCATAAAGAAACTATCGAATGCGCTTGGTAATTTTGCTAAGGCGGCTACCTCACAGTAAATCAGAGGCCTAACCGTTCACTACTGACAAGGATACAATTCATGTTTCTCATTCATCCGATATTTGAATCTGTGGGCATTTTAATTGCGCTTTATGTTATGAAGCTTGGGATTTCGCGATTCCGCATGGTACACTTTAAAAAAAAGACTCGTTTTAATTGGAAACACCATGTTCGTTTCGGCATTATAGCAACAACCATCTGGCTGATTGGTTTTTTCGGTGGATTATACATTGTGAAAACAAGCTGGTATGGTTTGTTCGTTACTGGATTACATGCTAAAATAGGATTATTAATGATTCCTTTTATTCTGTTTGCAATCGGCTCCGGTATTTATATGGACAAAAAGAAAAAAAAGCGAACAATTCTCCCTCTTATTCATGCAATATTCAATACAGTGATGTTGTTTCTTGCCTTATTTCAGATTTATACAGGGATTGACGTTTACCGGACATACGTATCGGGGCTTTAGTTCGAGCAAATAGAGACTATCGGCCAAATCTTTCAATATTATAGTGCGATGTTCTTGCTTTTAGGAAGCCTGGGAAAAACCATGAATGATGTTATAAACATTTTTAAAAATATTCCTGATCATATACCTGAAGAGCTGTATCAGGAGATATTACAAACGGAGAACTTTAAAGTTGAACGTATTGTTTCCCGGGGTCATTCGTCGCCAGATAACGAATGGTATGATCAAGAAGAAAATGAGTGGGTAATTTTGCTCAAAGGAAGCGCCGAGCTTTTATTTGAGGAACATGAAAAGGTTGTTGTTTTAGGACCAGGGGATTATATAAATATTCCCTCACACACAAAACATCGGGTTGAATGGACCGATCCGGACACAGAAACGGTGTGGCTGGCAGTCTATTACAAAGGTGTCAAATAGTATCCAAGGGAAAGCTAATAAAATGATAGGTGCCATAGCAGGTGACATTATCGGATCTGTATATGAGGCAAACCCGATTAAAAGCACTTCATTTCCGCTTTTCAGCCCCCATTCGAGATTTACCGACGACACAGTTTTAACTGTTGCGGTAGCCTTTTCAATTTTAAATAATGTAGATTATGCTTCTTCTATTAAAAATTTCGGGTTGAAATACCCTTATGCAGGCTATGGGAGATCTTTTTACCGCTGGCTGCAATCTGCAGATAGCAAACCATATAATAGCTGGGGAAACGGTTCTGCAATGAGGGTAAGCCCCGTCGGCTTTGCATTCAATTCAAGGGAAGATGTGCTGGCTGAGGCAAATAAAAGCGCTGAAGTGACACACAATCATCCGGAAGGTATAAAAGGTGCTCAGGCAACGGCGCTGGCGATTTTTTTAGCCCGTGAAGGAAAAAGCAAGGCTGAAATTCGCAAGGAAATCGGCGAGCGCTTTGCTTATGATCTCAATCGAACCATAGATGAAATCAGGCTGGATTATCATTTTGATATATCATGTCAGGGCTCTGTGCCTGAAGCGATTATTGCTTTTCTGGAATCAAAAGATTATGAAGACGCAGTTCGAAAAGGAAAAACCTTAGGAGGTGACAGTGATACCATAGCATGCATTGCCGGAGGAATTGCCCAGGCCTTTTACAAAGATATACCTTCTGAGGTTATTTCCAAAGCGAGAAACATGCTGCCGGAAGAGTTTTTGACAATTATTGATGAATTCACCCGGATTTACAGTTAAAAAAAATAATGTTCGGCTTTTACTGGATGACATTATAAATTGTATGTTATCCAGTAACCAGACAAATGTAATAGCAAAGAAAAAAACTGTATAATCACTTATTAGAACGAAAAAATGAAATACACAAAATATCATGCGCTGGGTAACGATTATATCGTAATTCATCCTGCAGACCTTAAAAACGAAATTAGTCAGGATATGATCCGTTTGATCTGTCACCGAAATTATGGTGTCGGCTCTGATGGCCTTTTGCTTGGCCCCCTGGAAAGCCAATCGTGCGACTTTGGCCTGAGAATTTTTAATCCTGATGGAAGCGAAGCAGAGAAAAGCGGCAATGGCTTACGCATCTTTGCGCGGTGGATCATCGATAAATCTTTAACCAGTAAATTTACATTTACTGTCGAGACTCCCGGTGGCGCTGTCTCATGTGAGGTTAGCCCTGACGGCAGAAGCGTGAAGGTGGAAATGGGAAAGGTCAGTTTTGATAGCACAATTATTCCGCTTAAAGGTTCACCAAGAGAGGTGTTGAACGAAACAATCGAAATCGATGGACATTCATTTGAGTTCTGCGCCGCAACAGTCGGCAACCCTCACTGTGTTGTCCTCTCGAACCATCCGACACCAGAAGAAGCACATCACTACGGCCCACTGATTGAGGTAAACCCTCGCTTTCCGAACCGCACAAATGTCCAGTTCATGAATGTCATGGATCGTAACAACATACGGATTGAGATTTGGGAACGTGGAGCAGGTTACACATTAGCTTCCGGTAGCAGTAGCACAGCAGCAGCAGCAGTTGCTCGCAGACTTGGCCTATGCAATTCGGATATTACAGTGCATATGCCGGGTGGACAAATCAAGATTCAGTTTGACGATGACTTTGCAGCCACAATGACAGGGCCGGTAACCAAAATTTGTGATGGGAACATTGCAGATGAAATATTTGAAAAATCCTTCTAATGCCATACAGTTGGATGCTCGTAACTCGGACCGCTGATAGTAACATTTAACATATGAATAGAAAGATTATAAAATCAACTCCTTTCGGGCCTGTGGGCGTCATATGGACCGGATTAAATGACAATCCCAAGATCGTCAGGATTTTGCTATCAAAGCCTGGGTTACCCGCTGAAGATCAGGTGTTCAAACTTTACCCGAATTTAAAAGCGTCTTCATGCGCAGAAATCGACGATGTAGCTTCTGCAATTAAAGGGCTGCTTGAAGGTGAGGAGATTAAGTTTTCGCTGAATGTTGCAGACCTAAGCTTGTGTACTGAATTTCAACAGCTTGTTCTACGTGCAGAGCACCGGATTCCACGGGGGAGCATCAGTACCTATCAGCTTATCGCAAGATATCTGGGGAAATGGAACGGAGCGCGGGCTGTGGGAAATGCCTTGGCTAACAACCCGTTTCCTCTTATCGTGCCTTGTCACCGGGCCATTCGCTCGGACCGACAGCTTGGCGGTTACCAGGGAGGCCTTGAAATGAAACGTGCCTTACTGGAGAAGGAAGGTATACCTTTCGATGATACTGGCAGGATAGCCTGTGTCCAGTTTCATTACGATAAGATAATGTCGAACAAAGGCAGCCAACCGACGCGCTGATTGCAATAGCATGAACACCAAAAATGCCCGAAAGGCCTGCTCTCAGTCTTTATAGAAGATCGCGGCAAGAAAACTGGATCAAATTGACCCTGTCTAGTTTTTTGAAAGAGCTCAAAATACCACATGTCAACAATCTTGATGGCGCCGTAGAAAGTCCCA
>JASJGP010000143.1:0-11027 GCA_033791485.1 Desulfobacterales bacterium
CAAGCATTGAACCCGTGAACGGTTACCTTCATGCCATATACGCAAGATAAATCGGGAGCGAACCGAACCCGAGCACAATTATTATACTGAAAATATAACTCAAGCCCTTGATGAAAGGCATGTACTTTACATGGTTGGCGCCCAGGGTTTGAAATGAACTCCAAAGCCCGTGGCTTATATGAATCGCTGCAACTATCATTGCAGAAACGTAAATAATGACATATGTAAAATTTGCAAATGCACTGTGTACTATTTGATAAATGGTTGTATTGGTTTTATCTATAAAGTGGAAATTAATAAGATGCAAAACGATAAAGGCAAGAATGATAAAACCGGTATAGGGCATTGTTCTGGAACCTATGGTACGTCCTCCGGCACTTTTGTTGACTGAATACCGGACCGGCCTTGCCTTAAAGTTCTGGTAAAAAAGTGTTGTGCCCGTCAATATATGAACAAGTGCTAAAAATAAAAGTCCCAGTTCAACCAGTGTAATAATCGGTCCCAGGGAATGCAGATGTTCAGCATATGAATTAAAAGCATCCTTTCCCAGGTAAATAGAAAGATTACCGGCAAGATGTCCTGCAAGAAAACCGCAAAAGCAAAGGCCGGTTATTGCCATCATCAGCTTCTTGCCTATTGAAGATAAAAGGGTGCTCGCAAGCCAGTTCATTTTTTCCTCCGTTGTTTGTTCATTTATCGTTTATCATTGCGCCCCCGCTTTCAGCGGGCTATAAACAGGGTTAAACGAACAGTGTTAAATACTAAATGATATACGATTTTAGAAAAAGTATTTTTATTTATAAACCATAGAATTGTCAATATTATTTTTCAACCGATCGCTTCAATACCATCTGACACTATTTAAAAAAATTTTCATACCATCAACAGAGCACCAAGCAGATTTTGAAAAGTATTTTCTTTTTTCTTTAGAACGCCTAAAATACAGTTTATAATGGATTAGTTATAAAAAAAGATAAATCTACCTTTGGCTCTTGACAAACTGTATGATTTTAATATACAATATAATACATATAAGGAAGGCAAACCTGTTGAAAGGTGACGGCGCAAAGCCATAGTTCTAAAGCCTGACACTACACTATTTACCTGGTTAGTTATATATTGCCTTTGTAACGCCTTTGGGCTATAAATTCCAAGAGGCGTTTTTTTTAGTACTTTAACCACTGAAAATAAAATCGGAGCTTTTTTATGGTTCAACATGAAATCAACATATTCCAAATGATGATGAATGCCGGCCTTATGGTTCAGTTTGTTTTACTGCTTCTTTTATTTTTTTCAATAGCATCATGGGCAATCATCCTTATTAAATACAGATATATCATGAAAGCTTACCGGGAATCAGCCAGGTTTACAGATTTTTTCTGGAAGAGCAGGGATTTGTCCAATGCTTTTTTAAAGGCAAAGCAGCTTGGAAGCAGCCCCGTTGCAAGGGTTTTTCGTGTAGGCTATCTTGAACTTAAAAAATTGAGTAAATCCGGCGTTCCCATATCACAATCTCAGTCCACTGAAGCTGAAACCTCATCACTTTCTTCCATGTTTACCGGTACAGATAATGTCGAACGGGCCCTGCGTCGCGCTATAAACACAGAGATGACCAAAATGACTCAAATGGTTCCTTTTCTTGCTACAACAGGAAATACAGCACCTTTCATAGGTCTGTTCGGCACTGTTTGGGGAATCATGAATTCTTTTCATGGCATTGGTCTCAAAGGATCGGCCAGCCTTGCCGTAGTTGCTCCCGGTATATCAGAAGCGCTTGTTGCAACAGCTGTCGGTCTGGCAGTAGCAATACCGGCTGTAATCGCCTTTAATTATTTTACGCAAAAAATAAGAGTTATTGAGTCTGAGCTGCAAAGTTTTGCAGCAGACTTTCTAAATATCGTAGAACGGGATATTTTAAGGATAGAGAGGAGAAGGAAATGACCAGCGGAGGTAATCATAGCAACCTGATGTCCGATATTAACGTAACACCGTTTGTCGATGTCATGCTTGTTCTTTTGATCATTTTTATGGTGACCGCTCCAATGATGATGGAAGGAGTTAATGTCTCTTTACCCGAAGCCACTTCAAAACCACTTATATCTGAAAAAAAGCCTCTGATAGTTAACATAGACTCTGATAACAGCATTTTCATCAATGATTTTAAGGTATCGGTCGATGGCCTCGGAGAAAAACTTAATAAAATTTTAGACGGCAGCAAAGACCGTGAGGTTTACCTTAAGGCTGATAAAGACATTTCTTACGGATTGGTTGTCCGGGTTATGTCGGAAATAAAAGGGGCAGGTGTTGAAAAGCTCGGTATGGTTACAATACCGATCAGCGATAAAAGAAAGAAATAGGACACGGATTTGCACAGATTCACACTGATTTTCATAATGCTGGTGCTACCCTTTCCATGGCATCAAAAAAACAATTCGTCTGTGTAATCCGTGCCTGCCCAGTGAAATGCAAAGCATATTTCACCGGGGTTCATCCGTGTCCCATTTTTAAAAAAGCTAAAATCATACGATTTTTAAAAATGGCAAAAAAATTAACATACACCCGCAGTGATATGTTTCACGGGGGGAATAACACCGGTACATTGTTTTTGTTTATCTCTGTTTCGACAGTGTGCCATTTTATTTTTTTTGCTGTTTTGACTTTTTTACCGGATTTCGCTCCCAAAAAACAGTTTTCCATGGCTGCAATAAATGTCAGTCTGGTTTCAATATCTGATACAGGAAAACCGGGAATATCGAGCGGCAAAACTTCTTTTAAGCCGATAAAACATAGTAAAGTTTCCAGCACGAAAAAAAGGGCCACAAAAACGATATCCGTAGCGCCTGCGAAAATAAAAGTTAAAAAATCGCTTAAAAAAAAGACATTTAAACCAGATAAAGTTGTAAAAAGCGCCATATCAGAGCTTAAAAAAAAGGTTGACAAGTCAAGACCTCAACCATTAACCAAAGCCCTTGAACGTCTCAAACGTGAAGTTGAAGAGACAGGCCAGGCCAGGCATACTGAAACAAAAGGGGTTACAGGGCCAAACACCGGAACATATGGAAGACCCGGGGCAAAAGGCGGAAAAACTCCTGAAATTATACAGATATATAACGCTGAAATTGCCTGGCAGATTGAAAAAAACTGGGTCTTTTCTGAAGATTTTGCAGGAAGCAGCACCGATCTGGAGGCTGCTCTTGCTATTAAAATTATGCCAAATGGTGAAATAAAGGAAATCTGGTTTGATAAAAAATCAGGTAACAGCTTTTTGGATGACTCTGCCTACAAAGCGGTCATGAAGTCCAACCCGCTTCCTCCGCTTCCAAAGGGCTTTTTACTCCCATACTACACTGTTGGGCTTAAATTTGGACCAAAAGGAATAAAGTAGTTGATAGGAATTAGCTGATAGCTCATATAGTCAATAGGATTTTTATCATTTTGCTATCAGCTATGAACTATGAGCTACTAACTTCGAGCTAATTGAATTTAATGAAACAATTTTATATGAAAATAATATCTTTAGTTGCATTTGCTTTGTTTATCACGCCGGGATTGTGCCATGCGGATTATGATTATATTGACATTAATAATCCATTTTTGCGTAAAATCCCAATCGCTATCCCTGTCTTTTCAAGCCTGCCGGACAGTAAAACAAAAAAACCGGTTTTACAAAAGGCATCTGATTTACTCTCCGAAACTCTTGAATTTACAGGTTATTTCAAGATGCTCGATCGCGGTGCATTCCTTATAGATCCTGGCACTGCACCTTTGATTACCCCGAAAATCAACTTTAATAACTGGGTAAGTATCGGTGCTGAACTCCTTATTACCGGTGGCCTGTCAGCAAAAGAGAATACCATCGTAATGGAGCTTCGGCTGTTCGATACGTTTAAGGGAAAAAGGCTGGTAGGTAAGAAGTATGAAGGACCCGCAGGTGATCTGCGGCAGATGATACGCCGTTTTTGCAGCGAGGTAATCTATCATCTCACCGGCAATCGGGGTATTTTTAACAGTAAAATAGCATTTATATCGACCGGTTCAGGAAATAAGGAAATTTATATTTGTGATTTTGACGGTTATAGCCCAAAACGGTTTACAAATAATAAATCCATCAACCTTTTTCCTGCATGGTCGTCAGACCTGAAATACATTGCATATACATCATATTTAAAAGGAAAACCGGATATTTACATAAAACAGCTAAAAGGAAAACATAGTTCGGTAATTGCCCAAAAAGGCATAAATTTAGCTCCGGCATGGGTTCCCGGCAGATTCGAGCTTGCAGCTACACTTTCCTTTTCAGGAGATCAGGACATTTATCTGTTGACTGGAACCGGGAAAATTATTAAAAGACTGACCAGAAAGTGGGGCAGTGATATATCACCGACCTGGTCCCCTGACGGTAAAAAGATAGCCTTTGTTTCAAACCGTGCCGGATCACCCCAAATTTATATAAAAAATATTAGCTCAGGACTGGTTGAAAGGTTGACATTTAATGGTCAATACAATACACAACCAGACTGGTCTCCCAGGGGAGACAAGATTACATATACATCACTTCAAGAAGGAATAAATAATATTTTCGTAGTTGACATAAAGAGTCGGCAACCGGTTCAACTTACCTTCGATTCAAGAAACAATGAGTCACCCTCCTGGTCACCAGACGGGAGCCTCATTGCATTTAGCTCAACACGAGAAGGGCCATCCAGAATCTATATTATGACTGCCTTTGGAACCGACCAGAGGCGGCTTCTTTTTTTACACGGTGAGCAATTCAACCCAAAATGGTCACCAAATGTTAACAATGAATAGATTGTTTTTGATTTTGAAAGGAGGAAAAAATGCGAAAAAAATTGTGGATAGGTTTAGTAATGCTTTTCTTAATTCCCGTGTTTCTTTTTACTGTATCCTGTGCTCAACAGGAAGTTAAGGATACTGAAGAAACAGCAACAGAACCTGAAAAAGCGCCCGAAGAAACAGCAACAGAGGCAAGTAAAGAAGTAGAGCAACCCACTGAGGACATGAGTGCGGAAGAACGTGCCGCTCTAGCTGCGCGAAACATGTTCATGAGTGAAGATATCTACTTTGAATTTGATAAATCCACACTCGATTCAATGTCTCAGGATATCTTATCAAGAAAGGCGGACTGGATGCGTGATAATACAGCTGTTGTTGTAAGCATCGAAGGCCATTGTGATGAGCGTGGCACAAATGAATACAACCTCGCTCTTGGCGAAAAACGTGCTGAAAGCACAAAGTCATTTCTCGTTGACCTTGGCATTGAAGCTTATAGGATCTCAACCGTAAGCTATGGTGAAGAGCGCCCTGTCGATACAGGTCAAAACGAAGAAGCCTGGGCCAAGAACAGGCGTGCACATTGTCTTATTCCATAAAATATTGTCCACTTTTACGGCGGGCAATTTTATTTAATATGGAACTTTTACTTGGCTGTAAATACTATATTCCGTCGGACCCCGGACCACGGTCCGGTGTTCGACGGAATAACAAAAAAAGTACATTTTTTACTTTTTACTAATTCATTTTAATTGAAGCCTTTGCAAAACGCCATTTTGTAATTAACGATTCAAGACCTTTGCAAAACAGCACTTTTCGAATGTATAGTTCAAAATATTATCAACTTCAGTCACTTTTTCTATCATGAAACACTCAATCCTTATTATAATTACTTTTTTACTCGCTATTGGCGGATGTGCTTCCCAGCAGCATGTAATAATTCTTGATGATCGTCTGGTTGAATTGGAATATCAGCTCTCAAAAATTAAAACGGTCACAAAATCCCAAAAAACCGAGGGGAATAAATTAAGGGGTCAGTCTGCCGGACTGCGGGCAGAGCTCAGCGAAATCAGAGCAGAAATTCAGGCATTAAATGGAAAAATTGAAGAAACCGAATTTCTTTTAAAACAAAATTTAACGGCTTCTTCAAAGGCTGATGATGATTTAAGCAAAAAATCGGAAAAACGTTTAGAAAAATTAAAAGAGATAACTGCTTTTAATAAAGAGCGCATTATTCGAATTGAACAGTATCTGAATCTTGAATTATCCGAATCCGTCCATACGATAAAGCCTGAACTCACAAAAAAACCTTCGCTCCAGCCTGAAAAAAAACTTACTGAAAATGAACTGTACCAACTTGCAAAACAGGCCTTTGACGAAGGCCGTCTTGACGCTGCGCGTGATAAATTTCAGGAATTACTGACTCGATACCCAAAATCAAAAAGTGCTGACAATTCACAATTTTGGATCGGTGAGATTTTTTATCGTGAAAAATGGTATGAAAAGGCCATACTGGAATACCAGAAAGTAATTGAGAATTACCCCAAAGGAAATAAAGTTCAAGCTTCCCTTTTAAAACAAGGATTTGCCTTTTATAACCTTAAAGATAAACCAAATTCCCGTCTTATTTTTAAAGAACTGATAAAAAACTATCCCGGGTCAAACGAAGCAAAAATAGCAAGAAAAAAGCTGAAAGAGTTTTAACAGGTAATGAGCGCATGATGATGAAGATCATCGGCATAGATCCTGGCCTTGCTGCAACAGGTGTTGGAATTGTCAGAGGAACAGGGTTTAAAATCGATGGTTTTTCCTTTGGCGCAATCAACACTTCAAAAAACATCTCTTTGCCAAACCGACTGGAACAAATCTACTCACACCTTCTTTCTCTTTTAAAGGACGAAAAGCCCGACCTTATGGTTGTCGAAGATGTATTTTCCCTTCCAAAATATCCAAAATCGGGTATAACTTTAGGGCGGGTCACCGGTGTTATTTTTCTTGCAGCTTGCCTTTCTAATGTATCCATTACAGAAATATCCGTCCGCGAGGCCAAGCAGGTTTTAACCGGAAATGGGAATGCAAGCAAAATACAACTTGAAAAATCAGTTCGAAATTTGTTAAACATTACGACACCGATTAGCCCTAACCATGCATCTGATGCATTAGGTCTTTCACTTATTGGTCTTTATCGTGCTGGAGAAAAGGGTGTATAAGAGCGTCACTTCGTGACTTGAGGAGCGTCCCGCTCTATGCGGAACGTACTTTATAAGCCTCAAGCGAAGCGATCTTCGAACGTAGTGCTCATTAAGCAAAGCGCTCAGATTTTCCGGCTTGTCCAGGTCAGGTTTAAAATAGAATAATAATTTTTTCAAAGTCAGGTTCGAAACGATCAGATGATAGGATATTTAGAAGGTAATATTTTAAAGAAAGAAGATGATCGGATACTTCTTCTTGTGAACCATGTCGGATACGAAATTCTTCTTCCTTCAATTGTAGTGGAAACCTTAAAAAATAAAATGGTCGGCGATGAGCTTTCTCTTTACATATATTACCAACAAACAGAAAGACAGCCAAAGCCTGTCCTCATCGGTTTTAATCTCGAAGCTGAAAGGGAATTTTTTCAACTTTTTATTTCTGTTGAAGCTGTTGGTCCATTAAAAGCCGCTAGAGCCATGAAAATTCCTGTTCGTGATATAGCACGCGCCATTGAAACAGAAAATGCTTCCGTTCTCAAGCAATTAAAAGGCATCGGTAACAGGACTGCGCAGAAAATTATCGCCACATTAAAAGGCAAAATGGAAAAATTCGTATTAATCAGCAAGGGAGACACTGTAGATGCTCCTGTTTATGTAGATTTTAAAAGCCAGGTTCTCAGAGTTCTTGTTGACCAGCTTGGACATAAAACCTCAGATGCAAATCAGATGATAGCCCAAGCGTTAGATCGTAACAAATCTGTTGCAACCCCTGAAGAACTCTTTGAAGAAGTATATCGCGGAGAATCCCCAAAGGGATAGGCACAAAGGCAGAAGGTAGAAGGCAGAAAGGTAAAGGACTTGCCGAATTCGGACTAACCAGCAGCCAGGCTTCGCTTTCAGTTACGCCCGGCAAGCCAGTATCCAGTAACGAGTACCATAAAATATGACTGACGACATCATTACACATTCTTCAAATGATCAGGGCATACTCTCCGGGTCTTGCCTGCCTGCAGACCAGGAACCTGAAATTCTGTCCCTGCGCCCATTGAATTTCTCAGACTACATTGGACAGTCCGAGATCGTTGAAACTCTTAAAATCGCAATCCAGGCGGCACAGCAACGCAAAGAACCGATTGATCATGTTCTTTTCCATGGCCCGCCCGGCCTTGGAAAAACTACGCTGGCTCATATTATAGCAAATGAAATGGGCGCGAATATCACAGTCACCTCAGGACCTGCTCTGGATAAGGGCGGAAATCTGATAGGCATTCTTACTCACCTTGAATACGGTGATCTCCTGTTTGTTGATGAAATTCACCGTACGCCAAAGGCGGTAGAAGAGTTTTTATATCCGGCAATGGAAGATTTTGCGGTCGATTTCATGTTTGACAAGGGTTTCCATGCAAGAAGCCATAGATATCGACTTAATCGTTTCACTCTTGTCGGTGCTACAACCCGAGTCGGGCTGTTATCTGCACCTTTAAGAGATCGATTTGGTATCTTCAGGAGCCTTGATTTTTATAACGAAATAGATCTGGTCAAAATTTCCAGACGATCAGCCAGCCTGCTTGAAACGGCAATTGATGATGAAGGAGCCGCTGAACTAGCCAGACGCTCCAGGGGAACGCCCAGGATTTTAAACCGGCTTTTAAAACGAGTAAGGGACTATTCTCAGGTTAAGATAGACGGAACAATTACAAAGAAAGCAGTAAAAGCCGCTCTTTCTCTTGAAGGAGTTGACGAGAAGGGATTGACTAATCTTGACCGACGCTTTCTTAAAACAATCATCGAGTTTTATAATGGCGGCCCTGTCGGTATTGATGCTATTGCCGCAACACTTCAAGAAGAAACCGATACTCTTGTAGATGTAGTCGAGCCGTATCTTTTAAAAATCGGAATGATAATTAGAACATCTTCCGGACGAAAGGCCTCTGAATCTGCATACCGCCACCTCGGATACAGTGTTCAAAAGGGATAGGCACCCGCCTTCGCCTCCGGCTACGCCGTAGCAAGGAAAGGCACAAAGGCAGAAGGCAGAAGAGAAAAGAAATAAAAAGAACATTGAACGTCCAACAAGTGTCTTGGCATAGTATTTGCGAAGCCAGATCGAATATCGAATGGGAAGGTAAGAGACAAAAGCGAAGGCAAAAGCACAAGTGTTTAATAATAAATGATAAAGGATTTCTTTACCTTTTTTTACTTCTGCCTTATGCCTTTGTGCCTTCTGCCTCTTTCTTTAAACTATGTCCATAATTACTCTAATTACAGATTTCGGTACTGATGATGAATATGCCGGCATAATGAAGGGTGTTATATTATCTTTAAATCCATCAGCTGTTATTGTCGATATTACACACCATATCGATCCACAGGACATACTCCAGGCAGCATATACCATTTATTCTTCTTATAGGTATTTTCCGCAAGGGACTATTCATGTGGTTGTAGTGGATCCAACAGTAGGAAGTGACAGAAAGATAATAGCCTTTAAAATAAAGGACCATATTTTTCTGGCTCCTGATAACGGTGTTTTAACACTATTAATAAATGAAGGGAACATTAATTCGATTACCCGTATTGATAATGCCAGTTATTTCTTAGATCCTGTCAGCCGTACTTTCCACGGCAGAGACATCTTTGCTCCGGTTAGCGCCCATCTTTCTTTGGGTGTTCCGATAAAAAATCTTGGCACACCTGTTGCACAAAAAAATCTAATATGTTTATCTATTCTGCAACCATCTTTTTCAGATAATGGTGAACTTGTGGGCTCTATTTTCTCCATTGACCATTTCGGCAATCTGATAACAAATATTAATTTAGACTATCTTGAAAAAATTGATGATACAGTTCCCGGCAAAAAACTTTGCATCAATGTAGGTAGGGATAAAATCAGTGGTTTGTCGCAGAATTACAGTAGCACAATTCCAGGCCATCCTCTTGCTATCATTGGAAGCCGTGGATATCTTGAAATATCAGTAAATGGCGGTAATGCCGCAAATCACTTTATGGTTGAAAAAGGTGATGTCGTCAGGATAAGCACTGAAAAATGAATTGAAATAAACTCAAAAAGGTAAAATAATAAAACAATGTCAATGTCAAATCCAAAAACCTCAAAAAGAGTTCGACAGTGGACTCTTTTAATTATCAGTAATCGTGGAAAATCAATAACAATTAAATGGTTTAAAACACTGGCAATCACTACAACATCTGTACTGGTTCTCGCTATAGCCGCAAGCGCATGGCTTGGTTTTTATTACAAAAACTCAATTGCATCTAATAAAAAACTGCTTGTTGATCTTAAAAATTTACAGCAAAAAATCATTTCCCTTGAACATGAAAAAGATATTCTCATGGCCAGGCTGATTTTAACCGAGTCAAGGGTTGAGGAAAACATCACAAAAACAGATGATGCCATTCCTTTTGACAAAACATCTGCTAAAGGCTCTGATATTAACAAAAAATCATTACAGCCTGAAATACCTTTGAGCGTCTCTGCTGATGATCTTATCGTATTTCACCAGCCGGATTTAAATACGCTGAGAGTTCAATACATGCTTAGAAATACCGGGTCCAAAGCACATGCAATAGCCGGAAGGTCTGTTGTGATATTAAAAAACAAAGGAGACGACAATCAGAAAAAATGGCTTATTCTTCCACGTGTTCCGCTGGTTTCAGGAAAACCTTCAGGAAAAAAAGGACGCAATTTTTCAATCTTTAATTTAAAAACAATGAAATTCCGTGCTAATGATCAAACCGGCCCTGGCCAATTTAATATCGCTACAGTCTATATATATTCCACAACAGGAGATTTGATGCTTAAGAAGGACTTCCCTGTTGGAATAAAATTCAAAACACTTCCAGCTCCGAAAAAAAAGAAATCAGCGCGCTTGCCTGATAAGAAAAAGATCACTGCTGTTTCGCATCCCAAAACAAAGAAGCCCGAAGCTGCAACTGCCCTGGAGAAAAAACCTGCAGTTACTCCTCTTAAAGAAAAAAAAGAACCGGATACTTCTTTGGAAAGTGATAAGCAAACAGCTCCGCCTC